>JBOGMR010000336.1:0-7755 GCA_050746825.1 Bryobacteraceae bacterium
GCTTTGTCCGCCGCCTTGGCAGCGCCCGCCGTCGCATTGAAGCGGCGCGGCGCGAACTTCAAAACCGCCTCGTACTCCTTCAACGCCTCCGCGGCCGTCCCGTTCTCGAGCAGCAGGTCCGCCAGAATCTCGCGCACCGGCAGCAGGGCACCAGGCGTCACCGGGTGCTTGTCGATGGCATCCTCGCGGTCTGCCGCCGCCCGCAACAGGCGCAGGCCCTCGTCCTTCTTGCCGCCGGCGAACGTGATCAGCGCGCTGGCCGCTTCCCACTGCGCGCCGATGGAGCCCGCCCAATCGAAGTCGCGCGTCGCCGGCTGCGCTTTCCGAATCGCGGCGATTTCCTCCGCGGCCTGACGCGCCGCCGCAACATCGCCGCCCCGCGCCGCCCCGATCGCCCGCGCGTAGTGAACCAGCGCCTCCGCGTTGCGGAACCGCGTCCAGGGGAACCACGACGGTTTCACCTCCAGCGCCGCCGCCGCTTTCCAATCATGCCGCTCGAGCGCCCAGCGCGCCGGTGATGCCGCAAACGCGTAAGCTGCGGCGAACTGACTTTCATCGAGCTTTGTAATCGCCGCCATCTCGGCCAGCATTCTTTGCGCGCTCTTGTCCTGCCCCCGCTGCAGGTAGGCATACACCAGGTAATCGACCGCGTGAAGCTGATCGAACGAGCCCCCGCCGCCGCGCAGCCGTTGCGCCTGTGCGATCCCCGACTTCGCCGAAGCCAGATTCGAAGCGATGGAATCGTTCCACAGTCCCAGACGCGTGAAGATATGCGACGGCATGTGCAGCGCGTGCGGCGAATCCGGTGCGATCTTCGCGTACGCGCGCGCCGCCTTCAATCCCAACTCCGCGGTCGACGGATAGTCCACGCCGTGGATGATGTAGTGAGCGACGCCGGGGTGCTGCGGGTGTCGCGGCAGCACCTCGTTCAAAACCTCGCCCCCCTTCTTCTGCCACGCATACGATTTATCGGCCGGATTGAGATACCCGATCGCGACCAACTGCAGCGCGTGAAAGATCGCCGCCTCGTCGTCTTTGGGGTGGCGTTCGCGGACCTTGGCGAGCGCCTGCTCGTACGCCTTCGCGCGAGTCGCGTGGTCGACCGTCTGCCAGTCCTTGTAGAAGACGCCCAGCGCAATGATGTAATCGCGCTCGCGCTCCGTCTTCGCGCCGGCCGCCACCGCGCGCTCCAGCGCCGCGGCCCCTTGCTTCAACTCCTCCGGCGACGGCGGCGCCCAGATCGGGTGATACCAGGTCCGCGACGCGCCCCAGTACGCCATGGCGCAACCGGCGTCGGCCTTGGCCGCATCGTTGAACACGTTCCGCGCTTCCTCGTAGCCGAACGAATGCAGCAGAGCCGCTCCGCGCGCAATTAATTTTTGAGCCGCCGCATTGCATGATGCCGGAAAATCCACCGTGCCGAGACGGGCAACGGCATGCTGATGACGTGAGTGATCTTCCTGTGCGGCCGCCGCGATTGCTCCACCCAAAATCAATACCGTGAGCCTCATCCCTTTATTCTAGGTCAGAGCCTCTTTGCAAGCGTGGGGCGGCCGATCACGTCGCCTCCTCGTAGTCTGCCCCGGTCGCCTCATACCCCAGGCACCGAATGACCGGCAACCTCGGATACTTCGGAAAACGCGGGTCAGTCCGCGATCGCTCACACCGGTAAAAAACCGATTCCCGATCCGAACGAATCACCTTCGCCTGCGTACACGTAGCGCACAAACCGATCGATTCGCGCGCATTCGCGCCCGCCTCCGAACTCATTCCGTTCTCATCTCGAAGTTCGACGGCCCGTAACCTATCTCGCCGCCTGCGCTGGCGCTTAGTCGCATGATTCTCGCTGCTGTGGTCCGATCGGCGGCCCGCCTACCGTTGGGCATTCATGTACGAGCGCAATACTTCATTCATGCGAGTCTGATAGCGCTTGCCGGTTGTCTTGAAGAAGGCCAGTACGTCGGCATCGATCCGCAAGGTAATTTGCCGCTTGTTCTCCCCGGGAATTAACGAACCGGGGCGTTTCCAGGCTACGCCATGGGTTGCCGGGATGTCCGAGAGATCGATGCCTTTGTTGGGGATTGCGGCCAGACGTGCCCTTGCTTTTTTCTTCAGCGTCGGCGGGCGCTTAGGATCCAGAGTGAATCTAACGGCTCCAGTAGTCTTCACGCTCATGTCGCGTTGCCTTCCTTGCGGAGATAAGACGGATTGTGTCACTGCGTAACGTAAAAGCCACGGCTATCTCGAAGCCCTCAATCAGACCAATGGTGATCCATCGAGGTTCTCGTCGAGGAAGACCCGCGTCGCGAAGGGGAACGGAACGCCATGCTTCTTTTCATTCAGAGCGGCCTTCTCTTGGTCCCACTCGAAGTCCATTCCGCTACGATCAATATCGCAACCTCGTAGCTACGATTGCAACTACGAGCTGAAATTCGACCCGCGGAGTCTACCGAGCGGCGTATCTCCGCCTCCAGAAAATCCAAGCCCGCCCCCTCACTTTCCAGAAACCATCACCAGACTTGCTGGCTCCGGGTGCTTGGTGGGGCGGCCACTTTGGCCGCCGCCGGGCTCTCAGCCCGGCGCTCCTGTGCCACTGTTTCTGGCGCCGGAGACTGCCCGCAGGGCGGGGTTACTGCTCGTGCCTGAGCGCCGTCACCGGCTGAATCCGCGACGCTCTCCACGCCGGGCCGTACCCCGCCGCGATCGCCGCCGCCACCAGGATCGCCGGCGCCAGCGACATCGCGAGCGGGTCTTGCGCCTTCACGCCGAACAGGAACGTCTCCACCAGACGCGCCGCACTCCACGCCGCCGGTAATCCGATCGCCAACCCGGCGCCGGCAAGCGTCAGCACCTCCCGCAACACCATCCAGATCACGCCGTGCCGCTCCGCTCCCAGCGCTATTCGAATCCCGATCTCGCCGGTGCGGCGCGCAACGTTGTACGACATCGTTCCGTAAAGCCCCACGCACGCAATCAGCACGGCCAGAATCGCAAACGACGCACACAGCGTCGCGAACGTGCGCTCCTGCCCGATTTGCCGCCTGATCTGCCCCTCCTGCGTCATCAGGTTGGTGATCGGGATGCGCGCATCGGCCTGGCGCACCACCTCGCGGACGCTGCTCGTGAGCGCGAGCGGGTCGCCCGCGCTGCGCAGCTCGTAGTGCATCGACCGCACGCCCTGCCCGTACGCCACGTAGACGGTCGCAGGAATGCTCCCCTTGAGCGATTGGTAACGCGCGTTCGCCGATACGCCGATGATCTCGAAATCGCTGCCGTTCATCCGGAAGCGCTTGCCGATCGGATTCTCGCCGGCAAACAAGCTCTTGACGAACTGCTCATTCACCACCGCGATTCCTCGAGCGCCGAGATCGCGCCGCTCAATCGCCCGGCCAAGAAGCACCGGAATTTCCATGGTCGTAAAGAAGGAAGGCCCGATTGGAAGCGTCGACACGTTCACTGTCTTTGACGTTCCGGGGATCTCTGCGCTCGTGTAGCTTCCGCTGCCGGATACCAGCGCCCATCCCGATAGGGTGACGCTCCGCACGCCGGGAATTGCGCTCAGCCGCGCTTGAAGCGTGTCGTAGAATCGCACCAGCGCGTCGCCCTGGTAGCCCGCTTGTCTCGCGTCGAGGGAAAACAGCAGCAAGCGTTCCTGATTAAAGCCCAGTTGAACGGCGTGCAGGTTCGAAAGCGTGCGGACGAACAATCCCGCGGCCACCAGCAGAAGCAGCGAGATGGCCATCTGCGATACCACCAGAGTTCGGCTTAACCCCAGACGCAGCACGGAGCGATGCCGTTCGGCGCCGCGCGTCTGCTTCAAAGCTGTTGTCAGATCCACACGCGACGCCTGCAGCGCGGGGGCAAGTCCGAAGAGCACTCCGGTGCCGAGCGCCAGCGCGATGGCGACGCCCAGCACGTTCCAATTCAGTTCCGCATGCAGCGTGAAGTTCGCGCGGCCGTTCGCGATCAGCAGCGTCAGGAAGCGAATCCCCGAGTGCGCAAAGAGAATCCCGATCGCGCCGCCCAGCGCCGCCAGCAGCACACTTTCCGTCAGCAGTTGCCGGATCAGTCGCGACCGTCCCGCCCCCACGCTGAGCCGCACGGCCATCTCCCGGCGTCGTGCCGTCGCCCGCGCGAGCAGCAGGTTCGCGATATTGGCGCACGCGATCGTGAGGATCAGGCCTACCATTGTCATTAATACGAACAGCGGCTTGGAATATTGGCGGCGCAGAAAATCCAGGCCGCCCGCGCCTTCCTCGAACAGCAGCGCCGGGAAATCGGCGCCTTCCTTCTCCGTGTTTGCCGTTGCTGCGACGAACTGATGGAACGCCGGCGTGAGCGCGGCCTGCGCCTGTCTCAAGTTGACGCCCGGACGCAGCCTGCCCATCATCTCCACCCAGTAATAGTTGCCGTCGATATACTTCCGGTTCGAATCGCCGTCGCGGCTCGTTTCGAGCAGCGCGCTGGCGCGCATCGGCAGGTAGATGTCGATGACGCTGCCCGGATTGATGCCGAAGAACTCCGGCGCTGCCACGCCCGCAATCGTGAACGGCGTGTTGTTGATTAAGACGGGCTGCCCGACTGCCTTGGCTGCTTCACCGAACCTTCGCGATGCATAGCGGTAGCTGAGCACCGCCACCGAAGCCGATCCGAACCGGTCGTCCTCGCCGGCGATGAGACCGCCCGCGGTGGGCGGCACACCCAGCCCGTGGAAGTAATTGCCCGATATGTACTGGCCATTCGCCAGATCCGGCTGTCCGTGGATCTGCAAGTTTAGCCGTCCCGCCTCTGCGAAGGCGAAAATCGTCGAGAGGACGGCGTGGTTGGTGCGAAGTGTCTCGTAAGCCGGGTACGGGAAGTTGCCGCTGTTGTATCCGATGTTCGCGTCGCGATAATTGGTGCCCGACAGGCTGCGCACAACCGACGGACGCTCCTTCGCGCGCCACCTGAGAACCACGAGCGATTCCGGATCCTGCACCGGGAGCGCCCGCATGAGGATCGCGTCCATGAAGCTGTAGATGGCGGCGTTCGCGCCGATCCCCAGCGCCAGCGAAAGTACCGCCATCGCGGTGAACCCGCGGTTCGCGCCCATGCTGCGCAGCCCATACCGCAGATCCTGCAGCAACTGCTCCGTGAATGTCCGCATGGAGATTAGACGCCGCCGAACGGCGCGCGTCAGGTCAGCTTACAAGCCCCTGCCGGCTCACTGCCATCGCCCGGAAATGCTCGTCAATCGAAGCGGCTTCCCCCAGCTCGCCGCGAGTATTCGTATCGCATCTCCCTCCAAGGCCGGCGGCGTCACTCCAATAAAGTGAAGTTTACGTCGACAACCGTAATCACTTCGGCAGGTTCACCGTTGAGCAGGGTCGGCTCATAGGTCCAGTTCCTCACCGCTTCCATTGCTGCCGGCACGAGCTGTGGGTGTCCGCTAAGGGCCGTGATGTTCTTCACTGTGCCGTCCTTCGCGATGATGACACTGAGCCTGACGGCGCCTTGAATCCGGGCCTGCTTTGCGACTGGCGGATATGCAGGCGGTACCCGGTTCCTCAATCTGGCGGCCTGGACGTTTCCGCCGACGCGAATTTGCCCCGGCTGTGCCGGAGGGGGCTCGGCCGACGCAGTGCGCTCTTCACTGCCCGCAACCGCCACGCGCAGGGTCACGCCATCACCGGCCGGCATCACGCCGGCTTGGGCGTGCTCATCTACCTCGCGAACCGCTTCGCGAATGCGATTGAGAGTCTGCATATCGATTTGGTCACCTTCACGAACGGGAAGTTTTCGGGCGATCTCCTCACGCAGATTGGCGGGCAGGCTATTGAGATCGATGCGCTTCAGCGTGCCCATCCGATTGTCGCGGAAAACGACCTCGCGCGCCTGCTCGAGGCGGGCTATGGCGCGGGCAGGATCATCGGGTACACCGGTCTCCTTCGAAAGCTTGAAGTCTACAGTGACGCGCAACGTCGCGGGAAACTGAGCGCCGGTCGTCGAGTAGTGCCAGGAGAGCACCGATTCCAGCGCCGCGCGACGCAGTTCTTCCGGACCGGTGAGCACTCGGGCGTCACTGACGTCGCCTTTGTTGTTGACCGTGATCTCCAGAACGACCGGTCCTTCGATCTTTTTCAATTTCGCATCGAGCGGATAGCGTGGCGCCGTTTGGTGCAGCACCTTCAGGCCGTTGCTATCGGTTTGAGCGCGCAGCGGGAACTGCGACACGGCGAGTGTGCCGGCGGCCGCAAGCAGGGCAAAGCTTGCGGACAGGAACAGGATCAGACGTTGCGTGGACATAGTGGTCTCCTTGAGAATCGCCGCGACACGTTCGGCGAAATGACGGTTGCGTAGAAAGAGCGGTGCGGGCGCCAGATCGAGTTGTGAACGCGAGACGGCGGCCGCAAGCAGAGTTTCGAGGTACGCTTCGCGAGCATTGGTCAGCCGGATGACTTCGCGGTCGACCGTCTGCTCACGCGCGAGTTGCACGTGGCCCAGCAGCCACCAGATCGCTGGATGAAACCACAGCGTTGCGCGGACAAGCTCCTCGGCGAGGGTAAAAAGCCAGTCGCGGCGTCGCACGTGAATCAGTTCGTGGCAGAGGATCGCCCGCTGCGATTCCTGCGGCGCGGCAACGAACTCTTCTTGCAGAAGGATTACGGGACGCAACAGACCGAACGTCGCCGGGCCGGATACATGCGGCGACACGAGAACCTGCGGCGTCGTGAGGAGTCCGGGAGGCAGGTCGATCGCGACGCGGAGAGGTTTCGAGTGCAGACGGTAGTGGCGAAGGCGGACGAAACCGATCGCGAGCCACACGATTCGCGCGATGGCTCCGCCACTTAGCAGCCAGAGCAGGACCACGGGCATCGGCGGCATCGTGAAGGTAGCCGGCGCGGGTGGACGCACCGTGACAACCGCTGTCGTCGAACTGAATACGGCGGGCGCCAGTTCGAGCGGACGGAAGGGCTCGACGAGGGGCAACAAGACGCAGGCGGCGAGCACCGCTTGCCAGTAGCCAAGGCGCGCCGCCGGCGAATGCACCCGGAAGATCCAGGCAAGAAGCGCCGCCGATGCGATGATCACGCCGATTTGCGCGCTGTAGAACAGCAGGTTACTCAAAAGGAGTGACGCGCTCATTGCGGCTTTCCTTTCTGGGCAATCGCGCGGGCGATCTCTTCGAGCTCTTTTTTCGAAAGGCGGCGGTCCTCGACGATGTGAACGACCAGCGGCTCGGCGGCGCCGTTGAAGACGCGATCGATGAATTCGCGCACCATGCCTTTGATCACCTGTTTTTTCGGCTTGGCAGGCGTGTAGACAAAAGCGCGGTCCGCCGCCGCCTTCTTCAGATGACCCTTTTGTTCGAGGATGTTCATCATGGTCATCACCGTGGTGTAGGCGATCCTGCGGCGCTCCAGGAGGCGCTCGTAGACGTCCCGGACGGTGGCTCGGTCCAGATCCCAGACCACCTTCATGATCTCGAGCTCCTGCTCGGTGAGGGTCGCGCTGGCGGGTCTCATACTAATTATTTAGTATGAATAAACTCGAATGTCAAGAGAAAAACGTGGGGCGGCCCCTTGGGCCGCGGCGCCGGGCCGAGGTCCTGCTGCTTGCGCTCGAGGTCAAAGCTGATGGTGTTCGCGGTGATCGCCTTCGCTGTGTGGCTGCCGGCGCTCCGCGCCTCGCGCGTCGATCCGATGCGCGCGCTCCGCGACGACTGAGCCGCGGCCGTAAGGAAGCGGTTTCCCACCGCGCTACACTGTTATCGAT
>JBOGMR010000337.1:0-2441 GCA_050746825.1 Bryobacteraceae bacterium
GCGCCGTTCGGGCCGAGCAGGCCGAAGACCTCGCCGCCGTGGACATCGAAGTCGATGCCCTTCACGGCGTCGACGTCGCCGTAGCTCTTGGTGAGGCCTCGAACGGAGATCATATGCGGTGAAAGGCCTTGAGGATTTCGCGCGTCGAGTACTGCAGGGCGATGGGTCGTCCGTGCGGGCAGCTCATGGGGCAATCGGTGGCGGCGAGAGCGCTGAGCAGCCACTCCATTTTCTGATGGTCGAGGCGTGTGTTGATTTTGATGGCGGCCTGGCAGGCGATCGATGCGGCAATCGAGCGGCGCAGGTCTTCGAGCGACAGGCCGCGCATTTCGGCCTCGGGGATTTCGAGAATCTCGAACAGAAGCTTTTCGATACTGGCCGGTCCCACGGCCGCCGGCGCGGCTTTTACGGCGATCGTGCGGTTGCCGAACGGCTCGGTTTCGAAGCCCGTGAGGTGCAGTTCGCCGGCGATACGCGAGTAGCGGATCTGCTGTTCCGGCGTGAGCTGGACAATGAGCGGCATCAACAGCGCCTGCCGCTCGACGGAGCCGGCGGCGCGCTGCCGGAGGACGCGCTCGAACAGGATGCGCTCGTGCGCGACGTGCTGATCGTTGATCCAGAGGCCGTCGCGGCCGGCCGCGATGATGAAGCTCTCGTGGATCTGGCCGAGTGGGCGCAGATCTCCGAGTGCGGTGAGCGAGCTTGGAGCTGCGGTGTGAGCCGGTAATGGAAACTCGCCGTGAGTATCGGGCACGCGCGGCTGATGTGCGGCAGGAGGCTCCGGGGCGATGTGGATCGAGGAGTTGCCGAAGTCGAAGCGCGGAGCCGGTGCAGCGGCGGGGCGCAGAGTGAATTCAGGCAGCGCGGCATCGGACGCGGGAGGCTCGAAGGCGGTGAGGTCCGGCGAAGCCGCGGACGCCGCGTCGTTTTCGATCGCCTGAGAAAACTCCGAGTAGGCCATGGCGGCCACGGGCTGCGGGCTCGCGCCTGCGGTGAAAGCGGGCGCGGGACGAGACTCGATGAGGCGTTCGCGCAGGGCGTCGCGCACGAAATCGTGAACCACGGACTGATGCCGGAAGCGCACTTCCGTCTTGGATGGATGCACGTTGACGTCAACTTCTTCGCAATCGCATTCGAGAAACAATAGCGCGAACGGGAAGCAGCCGCCGGGCATGAGGTTGTAATACGCGGACGAGATCGAATGAAGCAGCAGGCGGTCGCGGATCAAGCGGCTGTTGACGAAGATGTAAATCGAGTTGCGGTTGGCCTTCTGAACTTGCGGACGGGAGATGAAGCCGGAGACGCGGAACCGGCGGGAAGGCTCGGGCTCGCCGCCGGGGCCAGGCGGCACGATCAGCTCGCGCTCGCAGACACCGAGGCCGATCAGCTCTTCGAGCACCCGGCTACCGAAGACCTGGTAGACGCGCTCGCGCAGCGTGGGCACGGGAGAGACCTGCAGCAGGTAAGAGCCGCCGCTTGCCAGCTCGAAGGTTTTGGACGGGTGGGCGAGGCTGTAATGCGTGACCAGCGAGGCGATGTGCGCGAGCTCGGTTTGCTCGGAGCGGAGGAACTTCTTGCGCGCGGGGACGTTGTAGAAAAGGTCGCGCACCGTGATGACCGTGCCTTGTGAAAGGGCGGCCTCCTCGCAGCGGAGCATGCGTCCGCCCGCGATTTCGACGCGAGCGCCGGTGGTTTCATCGAGCGACCGGGTTTCGAGCAGGAGCCGCGAGACGGAAGCGATCGAGGGCAGAGCTTCGCCGCGGAATCCCAGCGTCGCGATAGAGAGCAGGTCTTTCACGTCGCGGAGCTTGCTGGTCGCGTGACGCTCGAACGCGAGGAGCGCGTCGTCACGAAGCATGCCGCAGCCATCGTCGGCAATGCGGATGAGACGGCGCCCGCCGCTCTCGACTTCGATTCGCAGCCGCCCGGCGCCGGCGTCGAGGGAGTTTTCGAGGAGTTCTTTGACGACCGAGGCAGGCCGCTCGACCACTTCCCCCGCCGCGATCTTGTTAGCCACCTGGTCGGGGAGAACGCGGATGCGCCCCATGCGGTCTTATTATAGTCCGCCGAGGCGAGGAGTTCGGCGATCGGGCCTCTGATAGACTTTCCGTAGGATCTCTTTATGCACTTCACGGCTGTGTACGTCAAGGTTCCCGAAGGTTATATCGGCTTCGTAGAAGAATTGCCTGGCGCAAACACCCAGGGTGAGACGCTGGAGGAAGCGCGGCATAATCTTCAAGAAGCCGTGGAACTGGTCCTGGACGCAAACCGGACGCTCGCTCAGGAGACGTTACAGGGCCAAGAAGTCATTCGCGAGACGATGACGCTGCCGGTCGCATGAAGCGGAGTGACCTGCTGCGCCACCTCGAAAAGCACGGGTGCCAACTATTGCGTGAAGGTAGGAAGCACACGGTGAACAGAAAGACGAGGAAGTCTTCTTC
>JBOGMR010000338.1:0-4466 GCA_050746825.1 Bryobacteraceae bacterium
CCTTCCCGGTCTTCAGCTCGACACACACCAGAGAAGCATCCGGTTCATTGCGTCCGTCGAAGGCGTAGAGGTACCCATCTTTGTGAATCGCGGTGTTGAAGTGTGTGCCGATTTCGCGCGACGTCCAGGCGACGCTGTGCTTCCCGCCCGGCAGCAAATTGAGAAGCGCGCCGCCGGTATTGTAGCTTGCAGAAACGAACGCCTGGCTGCCGGCGATCACCGGTGAGGCGGCATTCACGGATTCGTAGCTCCTGCTTCGCCAGGGAAACGCGAAGTCGATGGCGCCGTTTGCGGGATTGATGGAGAACAAGCCGCCCGCCGGAGGCTGACTTTCGCCACCTGCGAAGACAAACACGCGGCGCTCGCCATTGACTGTCGCAGACACGGGTGAGGAGTAGCTCGCGCCCCACTGATCTCCCGCGCCCCATGCCATCTTGCCGGTGAGCTTGTGAAACGCCGCGACCGCCGGACCGCCCGGCGCGCCCACATTGATGATGAGGAGATCGCCCTCAATCAGCGGTGTGGTTGCGACGCCGAAGAAGTCCTGGGGAACTTTGAACTCCCTGGCAAGATCGCGCTTCCAGTAAACCTGCCCGGTTTGCAACTTAAGGCAATGCAGTTTGCCCTCGGCGCCGTAGGTGTAGACTCGATCCCCGTCAATCACCGGACTTGCGCGCGGCCCATTGTTGTACCCATAGCGATCCTCGAACTGCGTGGCATAGCTGAAGTCCCAGTATCTCGCGCCGGTTTCCGGGTGAAGGCATTCCACTTTCTCGCGGTTGTCCGCGCGATGGAAGTAGACCAGCCTGTCGCCCGCGACGGCGGGTGAACTGTAGCCCGTGCCTTTGCGCATCTCCCAAACCAGGGTGGGACCGGCTTTGGGCCACTCCCGCAGCAGCGCAGTTTCGGTGGAACTTCCGTTGTGGGTTGGTCCAAGGAACGACTTCCAGTCATGGGTTACCGCGCGGCCGGAGAGCGGCTTGGGCTTGACGTGAAAAGTGACGCCGGGATTCGGTCGCGCGGCGGGCCCCGGAGCGACCGCGAGGGCCTGCACCTGGGGTGGAGCGGGATCTCGATACGGTTCCGCTGCCGTGAGCGAAATTGCGGAAAGTACTGTGATGCACAGACGAGTTGCCATTCCCATTCAGCCTGCAATTCTCTCACGGGTTGGAAGTGGCTCTAAGCGTCGCAGCTCCTCGCCACTGGTCACTGACCCTGCAGAACCGAAGCGCTCCAGCAGGCACGCTTCCGCCGCCACATCGCCGGCAGCTCTCCACAGGCCGCGGAACTGCTGCTCGCGCACGCGTGGCCCGAAAACGTCCGTGAAGTCCGCAACACCATCGAGCGCGCCCTGGTCCTCGAAGAATCGTCCTGGATTCAGCCGGCCAATCTCGGGATTCAATCCGTTCCCGCGATGGCGTCGTCCGCGGCTCCGCACTTTCCCGGGACCGCCCGCGCCTGCCGGGCCGCGCTCGCTTCAGGGCTTGTCTCTGGAAGACGCCGAGAAAGCGATGCTCGTGCACGCTCTTGAAAAAGCCGCGTGGAACCAGACCCGCGCCGCGAAGCTGCTCAGCGTGACGCGCGACACCCTTCGCTACAAAATGAAGAAGTACGACCTGAAACCCACAACCTAACCACGTGGCGGCACGTCGCGGGGGCGGGCGTTGTGTCCTGTACCGCCGAGACTCACGCCTAAGCACCCTAAGCGCTGATCCTCAAGCAAATCCCCCGTTGCGTAAAACGCGATTCTTCGCTAGTTTCAAGAAATGCCCAAGATTTCCCGGCGCGTACTCAATGTCGCAAGCCTGACCCTGGTCGCGCTTGTGTTCGGCGTCGCGGCGTTCTGCTTTTACGCCCCCTTCCGGGCGCTCGTGCTGGTCTCAGCCGGAAAGTCGCCGCACTGCCCGCTGAGCGGAGCGATGCGGTCCTACAAAACCAACCGGACGCACTTCGCCGTACAGGCGCAGATCCAGCAGGCGACTCGAAAAGTCCGCAAGGATCCCACGCTGGATCTGACGCTCTGGGAAACTCCCAATGGCCCGTTGTGGTTCCCGAGAGACGAAAACCCCGCGTTCCTGCTAGCCGAGCAGTCTCGTCAGATATACGGCGATAAGAGTCACGGCGTCCAATCCGGCGACATCGTTTTCGACTGCGGCGCGCACGCCGGCGTTTTCACGCGCCAGGCGCTGGAATTGGGCGCTAAAAAGGTTGTAGCTGTCGAGCCGGAATCGATCAATCTTGAAGCACTGCGCCGGAACTTCGCCGCAGAGATCGAGCAAGGAAGAGTGGTCGTCGTGGCCAAAGGAGTCTGGGATAAAGAAGGATCGCTCTCATTTCACGTGAGCGAGACCAGCTCCGGCATGCACAAGTTCGAGGAGACCGGGGCCAACCCCGCCGACAAGGCGCTGCCGCTGACCACAATCGATAAGCTCGTCGACGAGCTGCGTTTGGACCGCGTCGATTTCATCAAGATGGACATCGAAGGAGCCGAGCGAAAGGCGCTGGCCGGCGCGAGCAAGAGTCTCGCGAAATTCCGGCCGCGTATGGCGATATGCACCTACCATCTGCAGGATGACCCGGTTGAAGTAGTCGCGGCTGTTCGGCGCGCGCTCCCCGATTACCAGGTCGAGTGCGGTCCCTGCGAGGATCAATACACCCGAATCGTGCCGCAGACTTACCTGTTCCGCTAGAATCGGGCGGTCGGGCCAGCGCCGCCACCGGCTCACGTGAGACGCGCGGCTCCAGTTCTTCGACTTCGCCACCGCCAGGTATAAGATGGTGGCTCGTGACCTGGGCGCGCTCTCGTTCGGCCTCACCGCCTCTCCTGACGGCCGCACAATTCTCTATGCCCGCGTGGACGCCTCCGTCGACGACCTGATGCTGGTGGAAAACTTCCGTTGACCGCCGCGACATGATCTGAGGCCATCCGACGCGACGTGGCCCATATGAGACAATAGCCGCCGTAGGCATATGCCGAATCGCTTCCGGGTCTTGTGGGTGTCCTGGGCCGTCATGGCTCTCTCCGCGTGCAGCGGCCCATACTCCAACCCATCGGTCGCCGCCAACAACTCCGGCAAGCCTGTATCGGTTCGGGTCCAAGCCGCACGGCTGCAGACCATCCCCGAAATCATTACCGCCACCGGCGAGCTTTTCGCCGAAGATGTCGCCACGCTCAGCGCCAAAGTACCGGGCCGCGTCCTCAGGCTCAACGTCGATCTGGGAACGCGCGTTGAGCTGGGCCAGGTCGTCGCGGAGCTGGAAAAGGACGATTACGAGTTTCGTGTGAACCAGGCCGTGGCGCAGGTCGAGCAGACGCGCGCCCGGCTGGGGATCGGCTCAGCCAGCACCGACGACGTGAAGCCCGACGAGACCGCGATCGTCCGCCAGGCCGCCGCCTCTCTCCGCGAAGCCACGCTCCTCCACGGCAATACCACGCAACTCTTCAAGCAGGGCGTGGTTTCCAAAGTCGACTTCGAGCGCGCCGGTGTCGTTCTGCAGGCCGCTCAGGCGCGCCATCAGGCCGCCGTCGAAGAGGTCCACCAGTTGCGCGCACAGCTCACCGAGCGCCGCGCCCAGCTTGCTCTGGCCCGCCAGCAACTCTCAGACACCGTGATCCGCGCGCCCTTCCGCGGAGCCGTCACGCGGCGGCAGGCCACGCTTGGCGAATACATCGCCGTCAACGCTCCCGTCGCCATCCTCGTGCGCTCGCACCCGCTTCGCATCCGCCTCGAAGTCCCCGAGCGCCTCGCGGGAAAAGTACGCGCCGGCCAGCGCATCGATTTGCGTCTCGAAGGCGCCGGCCTGGCCCGATCCGGACGCGTGGTGCGGCTCAGCCCCGCCATCGAAGCGCAGAATCGTTCGCTGCTTGTAGAAGGTGAGATCCCGAACGAGGACGGCGCTCTCCGCGCAGGCTCGTTCGTCGAAGGCGTCATCACGATCGACCCCAACGCAAAAGGCATCGCGCTACCCAGCACGGCTCTGCTGAACTTCGCGGGCACCGAGCGCGTCTACGTCGCCGATAACGGAGCCCTGGCTGAGCGCGTCGTCAAGACGGGCCGCCGCCTCGATGAGCGCACCGTCGAAGTGATCACGGGCCTGCGCTCCGGCGAGCTGGTGGTCATCGAACCCGACAGCCGGCTTTCCCCCGGCCAGAAAGTGACGCCCACGGGACTCTGACCCATGCAGAAGCTCGCGGAGGTCTGCATCCAGCGTCCGGTCTTCGCGGTGATGCTGATTCTCGCGCTGGTCGTGGTGGGCGGCGTCTCGTACACCAAGCTCGGCATCGATCGCTTCCCCGACGTCGATCTGCCCATCATCTCCGTCCGCACCACGCTGCTCGGCGCCTCTCCCGAGGAGATCGAAAGCAGCATCACGCGCCGCATTGAGGATGCCGTCGCCACCGTCGAAGGCATCGACACGATGCGCTCCACCTCCACCGAGAGTCTCTCGATCGTCAGCATCACGTT
>JBOGMR010000339.1:0-4927 GCA_050746825.1 Bryobacteraceae bacterium
GCGTTAGAATGGGGTCGTAAATGGTCCACATCACGAGACGAGAAACTATCGCTGTGCTTTCGGGCTTCGCGTTGCTATCCGCCTGCTCGGATTCCGCACCCAAAAACGCCAAAGCGCCCAAGGAACCCGAAAAGCCGCCGGAACCTGTCAGCGGCAGCACGGCCTTTTTTCGGATGTATCCGACTTCTCGCGGATGGTCGCCCGATGTCGAACCGTTCCGCTTAGTAAGCATTCATTTGTCTGAGGTCAAGTCTGAACCCGGCAAGGCAGCCGCGTGGCAGGCGACGTTCATTTCCCGGAGGCTGTCGAAGGCGCGGAGCTACACTTACTCCGTGATCGAGGCGGCCGGCAACCTGCACAAGGGCGTTTTCGCCGGACTCGAAGAGAGCTGGACGCAGCGCGGTCCTGCCGAGCCTTTCATCATTCAGGCACTCAAGATCGATTCCACTGCTGCCTACGAGACCGCGATCAAAAAAGGAAAAGGGGCGGCCGACTACATCAAGAAGAACCCTGACAAAACCGTTTCGTTTCTCCTCGAGAAGACGAAGCGATTCCCAAGTCTCACGTGGCGCGTGATCTGGGGCGAGTCCGTCGGAACCAGCAACTTCTCGGTGTTCGTCGACGCGAGTTCCGGCGAGTACCTGGAGACAATGCGGTAGCGATGTGGCGCCACAGCAATCAAAAATCGTCATTTTCTGTGGCAAGGGCGGCGTAGGCAAGACAACGTTGTGCCTCTCCGCCGCGCTCCGGCAAGCGGGCGCTGGACGCAAGGTTGTCGTGGTCAGCTCCCATCCGCTGCGCGAACTCGCAGTCGCGGTATCGCTCGAGGGTCTCGAATCGAAATCCCCTACTGCCGCGCGCAATTTGTTCGTCGTTCACATCGATCCGAAGGAACTGCTCGCGGAAGTGGTCCGGAACAACTTCCCGGTGGAATGGGTGGCGCGCGCCGTCCTGAACAGCCAGATTTATCGAAGCCTGATCGAGGTGGCGCCGGGGCTCAAGGAGTTTTATTTTCTCGCGCGCCTCCAGGCGCTGGCCGAGCGCGGGCAGGGTGCTCCCGAGTACGATCTGTTGTTCTGGGACGCACCCGCCACCGGGCATTTTCTGGGCACTCTGCATGCAGCGCGCAACTTCGAGACCTTTCTCAGCGGGCCGCTCGCTTCTGCCGGAGCCGAACTGGCGCGCTTTTACTCGAGCGCCTCTCGCATCAGCGTTCTGCCTACCACGACGCTCGAAGAGATGGCCATCGAAGAGACGGTCGAGATGTGTCAGAAGCTCAAAGCGGACTTCCAGCTCAAGGCGTCGGCCGTAGTGATGAATCTGGTGTCGCCCATCGCGACGGCTGCGGAGAGCGACGCCGGCGCGCTTGAGCGCGAGGCGAAAGCAAGCTCCGACCCGGCGCTGCGATTCGCTTTCGATCGCGGAATGCGGGAACGGGCGCGCGCGAAAGAACTTCGTGAGCGCCTGGCCGCGCCCGCGTTCGCCGTCGAGCGTGTCCGTAAGTGGTCGAGCGATCTCGATCTCCTCGATCAGATTGGCGGGTCGCTGGAAGGTTTACCCACCGCCGCATGAAGATTCTGGTCTACCTCGGCACGGGCGGCGTCGGTAAGACATCGGTTGCCGCGGCGACCGCGCTTGCGCAGGCCCGCGAGGGCCGCAAATCGCTGGTCCTGACAATCGACCCGGCCTGGCGCCTGCGGACCGCTCTGCGGCTCGAGGGCGACGCGCTGGAACAGTCCGTCGCCCTGGATCCGCCCGCTGCCGGCGAGCTGTGGGCCGCGTTGCTCGACGTGCGGGCGACACTCGATGAGGCCGTGCGGCTGTACTCCAAAGCCGGCATGGCCGGCCGCATCCTCAATCATCCCATCTACAAAACGATTGCCGATTCCCTCGCCGGCATGCAGGAGCTGATGGCCGTGGAGCGCATCGACCAGCTCCGGCGGCGCGGCTTCGAACACATCGTGGTAGACACCGCGCCATCGCGGCATGCGCTCGAATTCCTCGACAAGCCGATGTTTTTTTCGGACCTGGTTGGCTCGGGCTGGGTGAAATTGGTCGGCCGGACGTACCGGCTCGTCTCGAAGACGGGCATGATGACGCTCGGCCGGAAGACGATCGATCTCTACGCCCGCCTCGAGTCGATCCTCGGCGCGAACCTGGTGCGGCAGATCCTCGATTTCTATTCGATCTTCATCTCGATCGCGGAAGGCTATGCCGAGCGCGCCCAGAAAACAGTGGCTCTGCTGAAGGACCCGTCGGTCACCGAATTCCGGGTGGTTACTACGCCGCAGAAGGCCATGCGCGACGCGCGCTACTTCGTGGATGCGTTGCGCGCGCGGAACTTTCACGCCGGCGCGATGTACGTCAACCGGACCTGGGGTGTGGAGCCCGCCGGCGAGCCTCAATCAGAGATGACGCGCCGTTTGATGGAGTGGTATGCGTCGGTGCACCGGGCCCATCTGGATGATGTACAAAATGTGCGACGGGAATTCCGCGGCTCAATTCCTCACATTCACTGGCTGCCTGAACTCGATCGGGACGTCGACGGAATAGAGGCGCTGGAGATGATCGCAAAAGCGCTCGAGGCTACTTCACTTCAAAACCCACCGACGCCACATACCGTCGGGGGCCCGAAGTAGTCAGCCAGGCTTCGGCGGTGTACACACCGGGCTGAAGCGGCCGGGCGCCAACCACCGCCGGAACGGGTATCGACACGGAGATGACCCAGTTCTTCTCTCCGGCTGCCAGACGCTCCTCGCGGAAAAGCTGAGCAAAGCTCTTGCCGGCCGACCAGTTGTACAGTATCTCCCCCTTCTCGTTACGGATCGCAAGATCGTAAGTCTGCGTTGACGGAAACGTGAGCGGGAGCGGCTCTGGCTGCGAGTGACGCAACGTCAGGCGCGCCACAGGAAGCTGGCCTTCGGTGTATGCAGACTTATCCAGAGTCAGCCCGAACGACAACTCAGGTTCGGAGAGCACGGTGACGCCGCCGGTGCGCGAGTAGATCAATCTGTAGATGCGCGGTCCGGCAATCGTGACGAAAGTGCGCTCGACCAGCCCGATGTAAGGCGCCCAGACATCACCATCGAGGCCTGCATCGGCGCAATTAGTGGCCGGGTAGCGAATCTGAAGAGTTTCGGAGATCTGGCCCACAGCGCCCTTGTGTTGCGCTTTGCGCGCAGTCACGATACCCCGGCGATTGCAGGGATCAAGTGCAGTTTCGAAAGATCCACCTTCCGGCGTCGCGAATGCGATCCACAGGCTTTCGCTCTTAGCGGCGGAGTCGTAGGCGTAAAGGGTTCCGTTGCTGTCCATGCGCAGAAGGCTGTCGCCGCCGAACCATCCGCGAACTAGAGAATACTCGCGGCCATCGATAATCCGCTTCTCGTCGACCGAGACGACACGCACATCTTCGGCATTGAAGCTGCTGCGATAAATCCACTGATTGCCGGCCTCCAAAGGAAAATATTCGGTCTGCGCGAAACCCGCAGACGCTGCCAGAGCCATCAAGGTGAAGACCCGGAACAACTTGAACGATGGAGTCCTACGAACCATAGAAATTCTTCTCCCAGGCATGCCTTCTTAGAATGTGGAGCACCTCTTCGGAAAGCGCGCCCCTGTCTGAGATGCGGCAATTAGCCTCAACGTTTCGAAGAGTTCGCATGCCGGGAATTGCGGTGGAAACCGCGGAATGGGTGATACAGAAGCGCAGGGCCACCTCGGGTAGCAACCCATTGGCCGTCCCGAGGTCTCGGAGCAACGCGTCCACTCGCTCCACCACCTGCCGCTTGTGATCGCCTCTGAAATAGTACGCCCGAAATTCACCGGGTTCGAACTTCGTATCTTCGCGAATCTTGCCCGTGAGACTGCCTTCGTCGAGTGGGACGCGCGCCAGTACGCCAACGCTTCGCTCCCTGCACAAAGGGAAAAGATTGCGCTCCGGAGTCTGGTCGAAAATGTTGTAGATGACTTGCACGGTATCGACCAGACCGGTGCGAACGATCTCGAGCGCTGAGTCGGGCTGATGATCGTTGATGGATATGCCGGCCGCGAGCGCCTTCCCGCTCTTCTTGAGATCTTCGAAGGCGCGTCGCCACTCGTCGCGCGCAATCCACTCCGGATTCCAGACGTGGAGCTGCTGCAGGTCGAGCGCGTCGGCCTTCAGATTGCGCAGGCTCTCTTCGGTGGAGCGGAGGATGTAGTTGTATGGGAAGACCTCTTGAATACCGATCCCGGGTCGCGCCGGCCACAGGCGGTTCTTCGGGGGAACTTTGGTTGCGACATAAACTTTGTGCGGAGCGTTGCGCACCGCCTCGCCAACCAGCTTCTCACTGTGTCCGTCGCCGTAGGCGAGTGCCGTGTCGATGAAGTTCAGCCCCAGTTCGAACGCCCGTTGCAGCGAGGCCATCGACTCGTCATCGTTGCCGCCGAGCCACTGTTTGCCGCCGATGCCCCACGCGCCATAGCCGATTTCGCTGGCGCTCATGTGTGTGCGTCCGAGTTTGCGATATTGCACATGATTAGTGTAGCGGTTCGAGCGGGGACCGGCCGATCGATTCTCTTTGGCGCACGCGCTTTGCCGCCTGGACGCCGGGGGCAGTCCGGCGGTGACCAAAGGGTGCGCGACGTAGAAGTGGAGCTCGAGCTGATCAAATGGGCCACGTCCACACGCTTGGCGCCGCTCCGGCGTTTGCCATCCCACCCGAACCGGACCGCATCCCGTATGTGGCGCTCGTGCCCACGCCCACCGGCGGCGGGCTGTATGCGCTGAACATGAAAGGCCATATCAAGTCCTTCGGCGCGGCGCGCGTGTTTATTGCCCCGCCCGAGCCGGATCGGGTGCCTTTGGTTGACTTGGCTATCACGCCCGACGGCCTGGGACTTTGGGCGCTCGATCAAATGGGCCACGTCCACACGCTTGGCGCCG
>JBOGMR010000340.1:0-3957 GCA_050746825.1 Bryobacteraceae bacterium
GCGGATCTCGGTCGCCGAAAAAAAAATGCGACCCGTCCGTATTGCGCTCGTCCTGCTGTTGGTAGGTCCCGCATCAGCCTTCACTTCGAGATAGATCTTTCTGCGATCCGGAAACAACGCCCGCGCCCGAAGTCGGTAGATCCCGTTGGCAATTGGGGGCGCACCACAATTCGTGACAGCCGCCGGCGCGCGACGCGCGCGACACGCGCGACACACAACGACATTAATGGGGACGCTCTGTCCGATAACGAGCGCTGGAGCGAGAATCTCAATCAACACATCCCAACTATGAGTCGATGAGAGCAGCCTGCTGATGTTGAAGGGCATGAAAGCGCATCGTCTTGAAAAACCTCCGCTTTGGATTACATCACGAATCGAAAGCGAGGGCTCCGATACATGAACAACTTTTGCGAGGTAACGCGCGGAGCGGCGTGAATCGACACACGGCACATCAACCGCAAAAGTTTGAGGCAATGGTGCAGGACGTCGATCGACGTTGAGCATGCTGTCGGAGCACTTTCTTGCTGGTTCGCCCCCGAAGCGGCTCAAGTCTGAACTACCACACTCAGATCAGAACCGGAGTCTGGCGAGGCCACGGACAGGATGTCGAACGCAAGAGCGTCACCCTCGCGCAAAATCGGCGTGGGCCAGATGGTAGGGCGCACACGCTCGCCGGCCGCGTGGTCCCTCGTGAAAATCGCGTCGAATGTCTGGTTGTCCGGGTCGGCGGCTACCACTTGCACGTACTCCTCGTTCGCGGCGCCAGGCTCCACGTGCCCAAACTCGCCCACATCCAAGCCGAGGCGGTTCGCTCCATAGGAAGCGATCTGAACGGTCTGGGGCGATCCGCTCGCGGCGATCGCCTGCGAGCGCGATGCCGAAGTCCGTTGTACGGCAGCCGGCGTGTGTCGGGCTTTCCGTAGCCCTCGTTCTCGACCAGAAAGTCGTATGTATTCTTGCTACACTGGCCCAGTCCGGCATCGCTGCCGGAACCTGCGGAGATTTTTATGCCGAAGCGAAATAGCAAACCGGCTGCATGCGGCCGCTGCGCCGGCGCCAGCCTGGTGCGGCGCATTACCACTTATCCGGTCCGGCTCACCGGCCCGCTGGAGGGCAAAGAAATTCACGTCGGCCGCGTCGCGCTCTATGAGTGCCAGTCCTGCGGTCATCTCATGCCCACGCCCGCCGGCCAGGCAAAGGTCGAGCGCAACGTCACCATGGGAATTTGCGTATTCCTGGGCCAATTGCACTGATTGCGTCCCGGCGTCGCCCCTTACACGGCTGCCGAAAAGCTTCGCGCACGCTCGATACGCCAGCGCCGCCCGAATGAGCTACGACATCCAGAGCTGTACGGATGCACCTGAGGTGGAGGCTGGTTTGTCGTGCCGCGCGGGGCTCGAGAATCGCTTGCGTGGGTTCGCACAATTGCGTGGATGCTCCAAGCCGCAAATCATATTGGCTAGCCATCCAGAAACATCGTTGACTTGAGCGCCCCAGCCTGCCGTTCACGTTCACACGGTTAGCGGAATCGCGGGCCGGAATATCGCGTAGTATAGATTTGTAAGAGAGGACAGAATGCCGCTTGAGTCGCGCTTCAGAGTGTGGGCCGCCGCATTGTTGCTGCCCGCTTGGGCCTACGCTCAATCCAGCGCTGGAACGATCCAGGGAACCGTGAAGGATCCGTCCGGCGCCGCGGTGCCCAAGGCGATGATCGCAGTGCGGCATCTGGAGACAGGTACTGTCACGAGCACCTTGACCAACGAGGATGGCTATTACACGACGCCGCCGATCATTATCGGCAGGTATACGGTCCGAGCGTCGTCGCCCGGTATGAAAGCCTGGGAGGGCGAGGTCCTCCTCGAGACCGGCCGAGCAGTGGAGATAAATCCCGTTCTCTCCCCGGGTGATGTCGCTGAAACGGTGCAGGTCACGGATACCATTCCTTTGGTCACCACGACGGATCCAGTAGACGCATCCACGCTGGACTCTCAGCGAATCCAGGAAATCCCGCTCAACGGGCGCAACCTTCACGTGCTACTGGAGGACGTGACCCCGGGCGTCGAGGCTATCAATGACGTGAACGGTGGCATCCGGGTCAGTGGGCTGATGACCTACTCGACCGATTTCGTGCAGGACGGAGCGGCCGCCAACAACCGCGAGTTCGGCGGATCGGCGAATTTGCAGGGTCTTGAATCCATTGCCGAAGTGCGCATCGAGACCAGCACCTCGTCGGCAAAATACACACGCCCCACTTCGGTCATCGTGACCACCAAAGGCGGAAGCAACACACTCCGGTTCGCCGTCTATGAAACACACCGTAACAATGCCTTCGGCGTCGCACGCGCCCGGCAGGACGTCAATCTCGATGGCCGGCCGTTTAACACGCCGAAGTTGATTCGAAACGAGTTCGGGGGATCGGCCGGTGGGCCCGTGATTCTGCCATCCTTCGGCCTGAACGGGAAGAAGTTGTACAGCGGGCAGAATCGCACGTTCTTCTTCTTTTCGCGCGAGGGCAGCGAGCTGCGGCAGGGCCTCACGCGTCAGTTCCGCGTCCCGACAGCCGCGATGCGAGGCGGTGATTTTAGTGGCCTGATCGACGCCCAGGGCCGCCGTATCCAACTGTACGATCCTCTTACCACCCGGCTTGAGGAGTTGCCCGGCGGCCGTCTGGTGGCGGTGCGCGACCCCTTCAGCAACAATCAGATCCCGGTCGAACGCTTGAATCCTTTCGCCAAGCGCATCTATGAAATCACGCCTCTCCCTAGCGACATCACCAACCCGTTGGTGGCGGACAATCTGAAAGTGGTGGCGCCGACCAATGCATTTCCGAACCTGAGCGATAACCCGCTCACCATCCGCATCGACCACCGTTTCACCGACAACGATGCCACATTCGTCAAGCTCAACGGCGGCCTCCGCTCAGCGCACTTCATAGGAACCGGAGGCGGTACCGGAGCTCCCACTGCTAACCTCGAAGCGAACACAACCTTTCTCCCAGTGAGAGGACGCTCCATGGCCATAAGCTGGGTCCACACGTTCTCCGCCAACGTGAACGTGGAGACATTAGCAAATCGGACCTGGCAGATCTCCCGTACGGTGACAGGGCCAGTAGACAAGGACTGGTCGAAAGAGCTTGGACTGCCGAATCCGCTGGGCGAAATCGGCTGGCCCAACGTTACCAGCACCGGTTTCATGAGCTATATCGAGGGCGACAACCGGCGGCAGCTTTACAGCATGATTTCCAACCTCGAGCAGAACTACAGTTACCTGCGCCGCAAGCACACTTTTCATTTCGGCTTTCGCTACCACGGCGAAAAGCAGCATCTGCTGCCCGACCAGGGCGCGATCTCCGGGTCGGTGGCTTTCAACAGTTTGGCAACCGCGCTGGAGTCCTCCACCAGCGGGTCAGCGCTCAGCCCTCAGGTTACGCCGCAAACCGGCCATGATGCGGCCAACTTTTTCTTAGGCTATGCCGGCTCCTACTCCGTCGGCCTCAAGCGCGGAATAATGCGCGTTCGGGAGCACAATTGGGGTTCTTATCTGCAGGACACGTGGCGCCTTTCCCCGCGCCTGACGCTAACGCCCGGACTGCGCTGGGACGTCAATCCCGCATTCACTGAAGAAAACAACCTGCTCTCCGCATTCGACCTGAATAGCCATTCGCTCATGTTCCCGGAACCGCTCGATTACTATTACAAGCTGGGCGCCACCACTCCCAAAATCGTGTCTGTATTTGAGCGCGTCGGAGTCTCCTTCAAGAGTGCGGAGGAGCTTGGCAAGCCCAAACAGTTGTTCCCTTCGAATTACTTCGACATCGGGCCGCGGTTCGGCGTCGCCTATCAAGCGCAGTCAGGCAACCGGCCTTTTGTCATTCGCGGCGGCTACGGCATGTACATCTCCGCCGTTCCGATGCGCACGCTGCTCGCGCAATTCTCCGGCCTGCCGCCATTTCGGGTC
>JBOGMR010000341.1:0-11068 GCA_050746825.1 Bryobacteraceae bacterium
CTGAACAACGACCCGTAGATGTGCGTCAGCCGGGGCGAGCAGGATCTGCTAACTAACGCCGCGGATTGAGATTCCGGGAGCCCGCCACCAGGCGGAGTAAGATAATGTTGAGGCCCCTGGGATGAAATCTTCCTTGTCGGCTGGTTTCCTGTTCGCCTGCACGCTCGCCGCGCAGCTCAAACCGGGCAATGCCTCCGTTGAAGGTCATGTCTTCAACATGCTCACCAGCGCTCCCGTCCGCAAGGCAAGCGTCAGCCTCAGGGGGCCGGAAATCTGGTTGAGCGCCGAGACCGATAGCGCGGGGAGGTTCCAATTCACCGGCCTGCCTGCCGGAACTTATAAACTCTCAGCGCGTCAGCCCGGATTCTTTGAACGCTTCTCGCGCCGCCCGATCACTCTCGGAACCGACGACCGTGTTCAGGATGCCAGGATCGTGTTGCCGCCGTACGGTGTGATCTCGGGCCGCGTTCTCGACGAAGATGGCGACCCGGTGGGCGGAGCCGCCATATCGATCTTCAGGCAGATCTATCAGGATGGCCGGAAGCAGTGGGACCGGCTGATGATGGGTGTCCACACGAACGAAGCCGGCGAATACCGGTTTACGGACCTCAAACCCGGCCGCTATCTCGTGCGAGTCGTCGGTTCGCGTCCGCCGGTGAATAGCCATTACGGCGATCGCGATCGGCCGCTTCTGCACTACGTCCAAGCTTTCTATCCAAATGCACCCGACCAGCAGACCGCCTCGCCGGTAGAAGTCGGCGCGGGCGCAAACGTGGGCGGCATCGACATCCGCATTCATAAGGTCGCCCAGCCGCCGCACTTCACCGTCAGCGGCAGGGTTTCCGGCGCTCCAACCGGATCGGAAATCTCTGTCTCCGGCTTCGGGCACGGAAGCACCCTAGCTCGTCCTCCGGAATACACCTTCACGCTGAACGCTCCAGCCGGCCAGTACAAGTTGTTCGCCGGCGTCTTCCTCGGCGACACCCCGGCCTTTGCGAGCGCCAATGTAACCGTCGCAGGGGCCCTCACGGATGTAATGCTCACCATGAGCCCGCCGCCGCAACTGGCGGCTCGCATCAGCGTCGCCGAAAACGGCAGCCCGGGTGAATCTCCAGAATGTCAGCGTGACCCTGAGCCGCCTTCCAGTGTTCCCTGCGACTACGTTTGGAGCACGATCCGATGCCGCGGGCAAGCTCACCTTCAGCCAGCCGATCGCGCCGGACCACTATTCGATCCAGGTGGACCGGCGCACCATTCCGGAGGGCTGCTATCTCCAAACAATAAAGTTGGGTGGAGAAGAAATCTCCGCCGCCGGCTTTGTGGTCGCGGCTTCGACGGAACTCGAAATCGTCCTGAGCAGCACAGCCGGCACGATCGCCGGCTCAGTAACGGAAGTCGACGGCAAGCTCTTTCCGGGCGCTGCCGTCACCGCCATTCCCACGGACGAAAAGTCTCAGCCGGTTAAACAGTCCGCGGACGACGACGGCAACTTCAAGGTCTCCGGCCTCCGGCCCGGTAAGTACAAGCTATTCGCCTGGGAGGCTGTGGATGACGCCCTCTGGCAAGACCCGGAATTCCGCCAGAAGTTTGACAGCCGCGCCACCGAGATCACCGTCGGGCCCAGCGAAGTTCAGAGCGCGCAACCGCGATTGATCCCGGTCGAGGAGATGAAATAACGCGCGCGGCTCCATCACAGAGTCGCGATCGTGAGGGATCAATGCGCGCCTACATCACTCGCCCGCAGCGCCATCACAGGATCGATACGCGCGTCCCGCACCGTCGCGAAGCTCGGTTGCACGTGACGAGGAAAGCTGGAAGACTACATGGAACGGGTGCTCTCAACGGCAGGCAAGAGACATCGCCGCGAGTATCGCAGATCTCCGCTCCGCTGCGCTCGACGTGATCAAATCGGCGGGCCATTTCGCATGAGTTCTGCTCCTGAAAGGGGGATGTACAGTTGAACCGTCACGTGGCCTTGGTAGGACTGAATCCAACTTCACCCGCTGAGAACGCTGGCGCCAGACCGGACTACAACTCTCTGGCCGGCCTTCTGGTGGGTGGTGCGGAACTGGTCGCTAAAACCTCTCAAATTATTCGTGCGCGGCGCACATTTGGCGTTCACCGTGCTGGCAGCGATCTCGACGCTTCTCCTGATGTTTTCGGTCACGCTGTTCGCTCCGGACGAGGGATCCAGGCACATCAGACGTGGGCGAGAGTCCTCGGCTTGATGCTGGCGTTCGCGATCCTGTTCGTCAGCGCGCCAGCCGCATTCATGTTTCGCCAAGGCTTGGGGGCCGCGGTCTGCTCGGCCGTTGCGGGCACGTGTGTGTACGTCATTTGGACTCTTTGGTAGGGACGCGGCGAACTACTGAGGGACTTTCAGTTCAGCCTCCATCTAGCGCTCAAGGGAGCCTGCCACAGCGTTGGAGACGAGGCGGAGGAGCCGGCCGCTGTCTTCACTCGAAGGTCGCGTGGTTAGAATCACACAGGCAAGACGCCGATCGGGATCGGCCCAGGCGACCGTGCCGGTTGCGCCGCTGTGACCGAAGGTGCGGGGCGAAACCAGGTCGCCGAAATAGGCCCATACCTTTGAGGTGGCCAACCCCCAGCCGAGGCCCCAGGGTTTGCCTACGCCGGTATTCTGGTCACGAGTCATGGCGCCAACAGTAGCCGGGCTGAAGACGCCAACTCCGCCGTAGGCGCCACCGTTGAGAAAAGCCTGGAGGAGGATGGCGAGGTCGAGCGTCGTAGAATGCATCCCGCCCCACGGATGACCCATGTCGCGCCAGTATGGGCTGTTGGCGCCGAAGCGCTCGATGTCGTCCGGCCTGGCGCCAGGGGAAGTCTGGCACCAGGCCGTGTCCTTGATGGTGAAGGCGCCCATGCCGAGCGCGCTCGAGCGCATTCCCAAGGGATCGAAGATCTCTTGCTTGATAAAGTCGCGAAGCCGCTTCCCCGAGACGCGCTCGACAATCTCGGCTGCCAGAAGGATGCCCATGCTTTGATAGCGGAAATCGGTGCGGGGCGGAAACAGGAGGGGCGTAGTCATGGCCAGGCGGACGAACTCGGACAGCGGCGCGTGAGCGCGGCGGAGCTGGGTGTTCTCCGGAAGCATGTCGGGGAGGCCGGAGGTGTGGCTTAGCAAGTCGCGGACACGCGTGTTTTGGCGGTCGTCGCCCTTGAACTCGGGCAGGTAGCGCGAGACGGGATCGTCGAGCGAGACCAAACCCCGCTCGACCAGCAGCATCAGCGCGCAGACCGTAACGGGTTTGGTGATCGAGGCGAGGAGAAAAATAGTGTCGGGCGAGGTCAGGCGGGCATCGCGAACTGGCGCAAGCCTACCGAACCCCCGGTGGAGCACAATCCGCTGGTCGCGAACCACGATGAGAGAGGCGGCCAATACGCGGCCAGAGGAAATTTCGGTTTCGAGGAGGCGGACGGCGTTGGAGAGACGTTGAGCGGAGACGCCCACCGAGGCCGGGTCCGCCGGGCGGAGTTGCGGCTGGGCCACTGAAGTGGCTGCCAGAAGCAGACAGGCGAGCGCTGGGAATTGAGGTGCAAGTGCGAGTCCCATACTTTGATTCGTCCGGTTAGCCACACCAAACACTATACTGCTGCCGCCGTGAAGTGAGCCTGCCTTCAGATTCTTTTTGTTGGCGGGTTTGATAGGAGAAGAGAGCCATCGAAGAAATGCTGGTGGCGACGCGCTGAGCCGTCTCCGCAACACGACCCTGGCCGGCATATGATAAGTGCAAATGCGCCTGTCGGTGGCGGCCCTCGCTCTGGTTTGTCCATGCATCGCGTATTCCGGCTTACCTCCGCAGATATCGTTCGAGCGCGGGCCGGTGAACAGCGTCAGAATCGGACATGACATCGCGGTATACAGCGCCGGCAAAACACACGCGAAGGTTCGGAGCCTGCTGCTCACATCGGCGCGTAGAGATTCAATTGGCAATGTTCCGTCCAATGCGGTAGTCGTTGTGCCGCTGGTGGAAATGCAGCTTTTTACCGAGCCCGGAAAGTTCTGGGCAGCCCTCGAGGAGGGCCGCTTTCACGACTATGGTCAGAGAAGCAGTAAGATCCCGGTGGGGTCTCTGGCGAATGTTCAGGCCGTTGCGGACGGTTCGGAGATTCCGGCAGGCGATGTGAGACTCCGCGCGATCGCGACACCCGGTTACACCGCGGGCAGTGTGTCCTATGTGATCGAGACGGCAGGAACGCGTGTAATCTGCTCCGGAAATCTCATTTATGGCGACGGACAGATTCGTGACCTCTACAGCCTGCAGGACGCGGTTCCGGAGGCGAAAGCACGTGGATACCACGGCTATGCCGCCAGAGCCGGCGATCTGATCGCAAGTCTGCGCAAAGTGGCAGCGTTGAAACCCGATATGCTGCTCCCGGCGCACGGCCCTGCGATCACGGATCCGCTTTCATCCATTTCCCGATTGATTAGCCGTTTACAATCTTTTCTCCGGAGTCATTTCGAGACCGACGCGTTGCGGTGGTACTGGGGCGACGACAACCACCGCATCCGGTCCCGGGCGGTGGAGCAGCACCTGGAAGTAATGCCGATGGCCGAGACGACAAAGCTGCCAGCCGGCATCATCGCCATCGGCAATTCGCGCGTGATTTTGTCAAAGACCGGCTCGGCGTTTGTCGTCGATGCAGGAAACGGCAAGCTGCTTCCGGAATTGCAGCGGATGCGCGCCGAGGGCAGGATCAGCGGCGTGGACGGCATCTGGATCACGCACTACCATGACGACCACACCGACTATGTGAACGACGTGGTAGCTGCGTTCGGCTCGCCTGTGTACTTTACCCAAGCCATGTCGGAGGTGATCGGAAACCCGGCCGGGTTTCGGCTTCCCTGCCTCACCACCCGGCCCATCCCGGTGCAGAACGCGAAGCGTGATGGGGAGACTTTGAGGTGGAAGGAATGGCAATTCACTTTCTGGCACTTTCCCGGCCAGACGTTGTATCACGGCGGTTTGGTAGCCCGCCGCGAAGACGGTCAGAGCTATTTGTTTGTGGGCGACTCATTCACACCGTCGGGCATGGATGATTACTGCTTGCAGAACCGCGATTTTCTGCGTCAGGGCGCGGGGTACGATTATTGCCTCAGGAAAATCAGCGCACTGCCGAAAAATACCTGGCTGATGAATCAGCACGTGGCGCCAATGTTCCGCTACTCGGACGAGCAGGTGGAGCGCATGAAGACCGAACTTGCGAAGCGGTCCGCGACGCTGCGGCAGATGACGCCGTGGCCCGACATCAACTATATGGTGGACGAGTCCTGGGCTCGCCTGTACCCGTACGGTCAGACAGCGAACGAAAGCACGGTGGTCCGCGTGGCGCTCAGAATCACCAATCACGCGCCGCGAGCGATGACCTACAAGGCGGCTTGGAATGTCCCCGCAGGCTGGGAATTGATTTCAGACCGCAAGACGGCCACGATTCCGGCTCGCGAAGACGGTGCGATCGAGGCGCAGTTCAGGGTGTCGGGTCCGGGTTTGTACGTGATTACCGCTGATGTCAGCTTCGGAACCTGGCAGTTGCGGGCGTGGACCGAGGCGCTTGTGCGCGTCCAGTAGCGATTCGCGCGACCTTGCCAGATAAGCGGGAGACGGTTTCCGGGCGGCCGTTGATCCAGGGAATCACGCCGATTGGGCCACGGTTGGCGCTGGATCACTTTTTGATCCGGCGGACGTAGAATCAGAGAGCAGCCTGGAGAGAGAGGCACACCATGAAACGACGCGAGTTCGTGAAGAAGGCGCTGGCGGCGCCGGCGGTCCTCGGATTTCCAACCATCGTACCGCGCGCGGTCCTCGGAGCAGGCGTGGTCGCGCCGAGCGACAAAATCACGTTCGGCTGTATTGGCGTGGGATCGAAGGGGACCGGCGACATGCGCGCCTGGCTCACCAAGGACGATGTACGCGTGGTGGCGGTTTGCGATGTGCGGGAAACCTCGCGCCAGCGCGCGAAGGAGTTGGTGGATGCCAGGCACGGCGATAAGAACTGTGCGATGTATAACGATTTTCGCGAACTGCTGGCGCGCAAAGATATCGATGCGGTGAACATCGCGCCGGGTGAGCGCTGGCACGCGCTGATGTCGATGGAAGCAGCGCGCCGCGGCAAACACATCTTCTGTCAGAAGCCCCTTGCTCTCACCGTCGAAGAGGCCAAAGCGCTTCGCGATACTGTCCAGCGTCATCGCGTAGCGTTTCAGTTGGGCGCTCAGCAGCGATCGAGCGCTTTGTTTCGCTTCGCAGTCGAACTCGTACGCAACGGTCGAATCGGCCAACTGCAGACGATCGCGATCGGTTCGGCGGGAGGCGGCCAGACCGCACTGCCGCTTGGTCTGGGTTTCACAACGATGCCTGCCGAGAAGCCCGCGGAGATCCCACCCGGCGTCGATTGGAACCTCTGGCTCGGCCCGTCGCCGTGGGCGCCGTACAGCGATCTGCGCATCACTCGCACCTGGATGTCCATCTCCGACTACGGACTCGGCGGCATCGGCGGCGAGTACGGAGTTCACGACATCGACATCGGGCAATGGGCGAACAACTCCGACGACACGACTCCTGTGAGCGTTGAGGGAACGGGCGAAGTCTACCATGACATTCGCGACACACTAACCACCTACGACATCGAGTACAAATATGCGAACGGCGCGCGCATGTTGCTGATGGATCTTGTGACGGCCAGAAAACGCTTCTGGCAATTCCAGTTCGGCGAAAGTGTGCGCGGGGTCAGCGTCGGATTGATTTTGATTGGCAGCGAAGGATGGATCTGGGCCAGCCGCGCCGGCATGCGGACGCACCCGGAATCGCTGATGCGCACCGTGTTCGGACCGAACGACGTTCGCGTGCTGCGCAGCGACGATCACCCGCAGAATCTTCTGGACACGATCCGCACAGGCCAGCCAAACGTTTGCCCGGTTGAAGTCGGCGTGCACGACGAGATGATTTGCCAGATGGGCGACATCGCCGTCCGCATGGGTCGCAAGCTGCAATGGGATCCGGCGAAGGAGGTCTTCGTCAACGACCAGGCTGCGAACCGCAAATTGTCACGCGTGATGCGGAGTCCGTGGCGTTTAGAAATCCCCGGAGCGGTCGGAGCTGGAACGGGTACTACAGGAGCATAGAAGATGCGCGCGTTACTCTTCGTTGTTGCGGCCGGAACAATGACGGCGCTGGCCCAGGCTCCGGCGCCGCCTCCGCAAGCGTCCCGGCCATTGTTCTCGGCTTCCGTACGCCTCGAAGACTGGGCGCTCTTTCGTTCGGCGGCCGCCTCGGTGCTCGGGTGGAAGATCGGCGCGCCGGCGGGTGCATTCCGCGAGCTCACTTTTTCAGAAGCGGCGGCCAAGGTCGACGCGCTGGGTCTTGCGTATATCCAGGGCGACGCTGCGCAGAAGTTTAGCGCGGAGATTCCCAAGAACCTCGACTACAGGCTCGCTCCTGGAGAGCTGGAAGCGGTGCGAGACAGGCTGCGCGCGCTGAACATGCGAATGTCCGCCTATACGACGAGCATGGAGGAAGGGGAAGCGATCGGAAAAGTGTTCCCATTCGCAAAGGCCCTCGGTGTGGAAACGATCATTTCCTCACCGCCGGCCCGGCTGCTTCCCCTGGTCGACAAGCTGGCGAGCGAATTCGGCATTAACGTAGCGATCAACAATGACTCTGATCCGAAGACATTGCTTCGTGCGCTGGAGGGACGCAGCGATCGCATTGGCGCGGCCGCCGACCTTGGCAAATGGACGCGCGAAGGCGTCAAGCCGCTGGATGGACTGGCGGTCCTCAAAAGCCGGCTGATGACCGTCAGCCTGCGCGAAACTACGGGCCTGGCGGAGTTTCTCGGCGAGATGTATAAGATGGGGACGAAGCCTTCATTCGTGTCTATCGATGCAACCAGCGCGAGCGTCGATGCTCTGGACAAGGCCCTGCATCCTCTGATTGCAGATTGCGTGAATGAGATCTCCCGTACCGCCGCGATTCGCACACCGGACCGCCTGCCTGTTGAAGAGAGGCAAAAGATCGAAGCCGCGCTCCCACAAAGAGCCCGCGTCCAACCCAAAAAGGCGCGGAAGCTTCTCGTGATGGATCTGAACGTTTCGTACGGAGGCCATCGCTCCATCCCTCACGCCAATCTCGCTCTGGAATTAATGGCTAAGCGAACCGGCGCCTTCGAGGCGGTTTTCAGTAACGATCTCGTCAACCTGACATACGACAAGATCAGGCAGTTCGACGCGATCTATTTGAACAACACGGTCGGGATGATCTTCGTGGACCCGAAGGTCCGCGACGGACTCAGCCGCTTCGTCCGCGAAGGTGGCGGCTTGGCCGGGAATCACGGCGTCAGTCACGCTTCGATGGATTGGCCCGAATTCGGCGAGATGATCGGCGCCAAGTGGGGAGTCCATCGCGAGCCGACCGAGATCGCGACGGTGAAGATTGAGGACCCGAGCCATCCGCTCACCGCGGCCTTCGGCGGCAAGGAGTTTGTCTACCAGGATGAATTCTTTCGTTTTCCGATCGGCCCGTACTCTCGCGACAAGCTGCGCGTGCTCCTGACGATCGACGTCGCCAAGACCGATATGAATCAAGGCCGGCCCTGCCCCAAGCCGTGCGTGCGCCGCGATAACGATTACGCCGTAAGCTGGATCCGCAGCTACGGAAAAGGCCGCGTGTTTTTCTGCATCCTGGGCCATAACCCCACGCTGTACATGACGCCGAACCTGGCCGAGTATTTTCTCGCTGGGATCCAATTCATTCTCGGCGATCTCGAAGCGGACACAACCCCCAGCGGCGTGAGGCAGGTCTCCGGCCGGCCCGGAAGGAAATAGAACTGTGAAAAGACTAACTCTCCTGCTCCTTTTCGCAATCCCCGCCTCGGCCCAGACGGCAAACCTTGACGCCCTCCTTACCAGGATCGCTACCTATCAATACGGCGGCGATCCCTCAGCCACTATCCAGCTCGACGAGCTCATCGGAAAAGCGTCGGCGCCGGCCGAATCTCGCAGAACCATCGAGACGCGCTTGCTCCAGTTTCTCCAGTCGAACGCGACGCCCGCCGGCAAGGAGGCCGCGTACCGCGGGCTCAGCCTGATCGGCTCGAACGCATCCATCCCGATTCTGGCCCCCATGCTCACCACCATCGACACAGCGGATCTGGCGCGATATGCACTCGCGGCAATACCCGGGCCGGCCGTGGATGACGCACTGCGAAAAGCGCTGCTGCAAGCGCCGGGTGACCGGATCCGGATCGGGTTGATCAATTCGCTGGGACGACGGAGAGATGCGAAGGCTGTCTCCGTGCTGGCGCCACTCATTTCGCCGGGCAATCTCGAAGTTGCGGCCGCCGCCGCGGCAGCTCTGGCGAGCATCGCAGATCGCGCGGCGCTCGACGTGCTATCTGCCGGAAGGAACAAAGCGGCGGGACCGCTGCGCGATCTGGCGACCGAGGCCTATGTCGTTTGCGCCGACCACTTCGCCGGGCGCGGTGAGAAAGCAGTCGCAGCGAATGCCTACAAACAGGTCATCGCGGAAACAACCGGCGCCATTCGAACCCGGGCGCTCACCGGCATCACGGCAGCGGACTCGAAGGCCGCGGTTCCGATCCTGACCGCCGAGATACGATCCGCCGATCCGGAGCGGCAGGTTGTCGCGATCCGGCTTCTCAACGGAGTCGCTGGTTCGGATGTCACCAAGGCACTCGTGGCCGAGCTGCCGAAGCTGCCGCCTGTTGCACAAGTCCATCTGTTGACGGCGGTGGCCTCTCGCGGCGACACGATAGCAAGCCCTGCGGTCGCCTCAGCGCTGAGGAGCGCCGACTCCGCGGTTCGCGCCGCTGCGCTGACCGCATTGGGAAAATTGGGAGACGCATCCAGCGTCGCCGTGTTGACTGAGTCCGCCGCATCCGGAAAGGATCCGGAGCAGAGCGCCGCGCGGCGAAGCCTGTACACCTTACGCGGAACCCCGGTCGATGCGGCGATCGTGTCGGGAATCGCTTCTTCGAGCGGGAGAACAAAAATCGAGCTGATGATTGCCGCCGGAGAGCGCGCCACTCTGAGCGCGGCGCCGGCATTGTCTACCGCTGCGCAAAATACGGACACGGAGGTGCGTCGCGAGGCGCTGCGAGCTCTGCGCAATGTGGGCGGGGCGGCGCAGGCGCCGGCTCTGTTGGATCTGGTGCTGAAGGCATCGACTGCGCCGGAGCGAAGAGAAGCGGCGCAAACTCTGGCGCTCGCGCTGAAGAGATCGCAGCCGGCGCCGGTCAAAAGCGTGCTGTCCGCTTACGGGGGCGGCGCTACAAAGGAAGCACGGCTCAGCCTGCTGGATGTTCTCGGTCAGACTTCGAGCGGAGAGGCGCTCCCGCTATTGCGTAGCGGCATCAAGGACGCCGACCCTGAAATTGCGCGAGGCGCGATTCTCGCGTTGACGAACTGGGACGATGCCACTCCGCTACACGATCTGTTGGCGCTTGCGAGAGGCGCTTCCAGAAGCGCGCCCGAGGAAGCTCCAGGTTCGCGCGGTGTTCGCGGTGCGCTTCCGCCCACCAACAATCTTCAGATCCTGGCGCTTCGCGGCGTTCTCAAACTAGCCTTGCTGCCGTCGCAGCGATCCGTCTCCGAGAACGGCCTTCTGCTCGCGGAAGCAATGCGCCTGGCGAGTCAGGCGCCCGAGAAGAGGACCATTCTATCTTTGCTGCCTTCATTCCCCAGCAAGGAATCTCTGGCCGTGGCGCAAGCTGCAACGCGCGATCGCGAAGTAGCCAATGAAGCCAAGCTGGCGCTCGATCAAGTGAACGAGGCGCTCAGGCTAAAGTAATCGTGTCCTCTTGGAAACCAGTCCTCGGCCACTACTCTTTCTTCTTCGGCGCATTGAACGATCGCTCGACCACGTCGTGTACGTCGGTCGATACACCGTGATCACGCCAGAGCCAGCGCATCATCTCGGGGAAAACGGTCTGTAGCATCTTCTGCCCGTGCCTCTGGATACCCCATGAGTAGTTCAAGTCATAGCCTTTTTCGCTGAGCGCCTGTTGCATTCGAACATTCTGCAAGAACCAG
>JBOGMR010000342.1:0-4531 GCA_050746825.1 Bryobacteraceae bacterium
ACAGCACGGCGCACAGAATCTCGGCCATCATCGCGAGGCCGCTGCCCTTGTAACCGCCGAGCGGCGACAGCAGACCCTTCAAAGCCACATCCACGCTTGTCGTCGGCACACCTTCGGCGTCCATCGCCCAGCCGGGCGGAATCGTCTCGCGGCCATTGATCATCGCTTTGTAGATCTTGCCTGCCGCGACCGTGGTTGTCGCCATGTCGAGGAGCCACGGCGGCTCCTCACCGCCCGGCGCCGAAACGCAGATGGGATTGGTCCCGACGCGCGGCTCGCGTCCCTGCCAGGGCGGCGCCATCGGCGACGCGTTGCACATCACGATCCCGATCAGACCGGCGGCGGAATACTGCTGCGCCCAAAACGCGGCGGCGCCGAAATGGTTGGACTCGCGCGCCACCACCATCGACAGACCGCTCGCGCGCGCGATGCGAATGCCGTGCCCGCAGCAGATTTCGGCGACTGCATGGCCCATACCGTTCTCGCCGTCGTAGTGCAGACAGGCGCCGCTTTCGGACACCACACGCCCCGAAGCAAGCGGGTCCATGTCGCCCGCTTCGATCTGCTCAACGTAGAACGGCAATAACTGCACGCCGTGCGAGTCGACGCCGCGCAGGTTCGCGCCCACCAGCGATTCGGACACAAGCTGCGACACACGCTCCGGCACACCCGCCGCGCGCAGAATCGACGCGGCGAATTCGGCCAGCGTGGATGCGCCGATTAGAAGAAAAGGTACTTCCGCCACTGCTCGTCGCCGTTGCCCAGCAACCGCATCAGGTGGCGGCTGGTGTGCAGACTGAAGGGACGCGGCGGGCGCGCCAGTTTCATGCCTGCTTCTTCGGGAGTGCGGCTGCCTTTCTTGTTGTTGCAGTGATGGCAACAGGTGACCAGGTTCTCCCAGGCCGAATCACCCGCACGCGAGCGCGGGACCACGTGGTCGAGCGTGAGCTCGGCCGACGGCAGGATCTTGTGACAATACTGGCACGTGTACCGGTCGCGCATCAGAATATTCTTCCGGGACAGCGAGCGGGTCTGATGCGGAATACGCCGGTACTCGAGCAGGCGAATGACGGACGGCATTCTCACCGCGCGCCGCGTCGAGTGCACCAGGTGCGGCCGCACCTCTTCGGCGGCGGCCACACCCTTCAGCACCAGGACGAGCGCGCGGCGAGCCGCGCAGATGTTGATCGGCTCATAACTCGCGTTGAGCACAAGCACCGGTTTCTGCAAGCTGGTTGGCATCTACGCAACTCCCGAAGCCGTTCCGGCGGTGAAATCGGTCAGCCGCCGGTCGGCGCGGGCCACCGTCAGCACGGTGACGGAGCGTGCCCCGCCCCTCTTGATAATCGACGCGCAGGCGCTCGCGCTGGCGCCTGTTGTCATCACGTCATCCACCAGAAGAATCTTTTTGCCTTCGACATCGGCGCGCCGCGTCAAACAAAATGCGCCCTCCATGTTTTTGCGCCGCTGGGCGCTGGTCAATTCCGTTTGGCTCGGCGTGTTGCGCATCCGCCGGACGGCGTTCCATACCGGGATCCTGCGCCGCCGCGCGACTTCCCGGGCCAGCAGCTCGGCCTGGTTGAATCCGCGCTGATAGCGCCGCTTCCAGTGCAGGGGCATCGGCACCACCGCGTCCGCTTCGGTCGAGAGCGGCAGCGCCCGCCACAGGAACTCGCCCAAGGGCCTGGCAAGCGGCCGCATGCCTTCGAATTTCATGAGTTGGATCAAGCGGCTCAGCGTCCCCTCGTAGGCGCCGAAGCAGTAGGCGACATCAAAGCCGCGCGTGCCCAGGCGGCAGAGCGCGCACCGGCCGTCCTTGGCGAGCGGGTAAGGGTTCACGAATGCGGTCCGGCACGAAATGCAGAAGAATTCGGTATCGAACGGTTCGGGCTGAGCGAGGCACGCTGCGCAAACCGGAATGCGCGAGAGCGTGGTCAACTCACGGTCGCACACGCGACATCTGTCGGGAAAAAACGCCGAAAAGACAGCCTGCGGTACAGCGCTCAGCAGTGAGGCGCCGTAAGTCTGAACCAACGCTACTGTGGACCGTCTACTCGAGAAGACTCACCCCCCATATCCTATTCTAGAGCACCTTGGTCCTCTAGTTCTTGACAGTCCACACAACGGACCGCCCAGGGGACCGCTTCGAGACGCTTGCGCTCGACCGGTTTGGCGCAATCGACACACTCGCCGAACGAGCCCTCCCCGGCGCGCTGGAGAGCGCTCTGCACGAGCAGCAGCAACGCGCGCTCGCTGTTCCCCTGTTGATAGAGGAGTTCTTTGGTGTAGGTATTGTTCGCCAGGTCGGCCAGGTCCCGCGTGTCGTCTTTGGTCTCGCGCCCGTCGACTTCGATCCGCGCGATGGCGCTCGCAAGCTCCTCCTTCTTGGCCTGAAGCCGCTGGATATAGGCATTGCGGGCTTTCGGAGACATAACCTTCTCGCGCCCCCTGTCGGGCGCAAACACCGTTATGTGAGATTTTATTGGCCTGGGAAAGGAGTTGTCAACCTGACGCCCGGTGACGGGCTCGTCTAGCAGTCCGATGTAAAAACCGCTCCCTCACGGTCGGTTACCAGGATAAGCCTGGCTAGTCTTGTGAACGAGAGGTGTTCACCATGTAGATGCCTGTACAGCATGTAGCCAAACAAGCGGGGGTTCCAGCAATGGAGTCAATGCGACTTGGGAGGCAAACACGCGAGCCGTAACGCCAGTGAACCCGATTCGGCCTCGATAGGAAAACGAAGGTGGCCAGTCTGCCGACCAGGATGAAGCCAGAGCAGACCGGCGGTGAAGAACAGGCAAAAGCAGCCGCCGGACCTTCCGGGGTGGTAGGGGACAGCGCGCGTGGAAAGAATAGCCGAGGAACCTGGGAGACCCGCCCGGGTGGTGACCGAGGTCGCCAACGGCTGGAGGGAATACATAACCGACAGCACGGCCCTGGCGGGAGTCGGAGAGGCTCGTAGTAGCGAAGAAGCGGGGTAATGCCCGTGGAGCGAAGGGGCCTTACTGAAGACAAGTTTGTGTAAGAAGGAGAGAAAACCGCTTGGAGGAAAATCCCACAACGGAGGCTCAGGCAGCCGCAATGGAGGCGATACCGGAAACGGGGAAGGGGCCGAGACTGCCGGAGAAAGTTTCTCAACTGAGACAGAAACTGGGCCAAAAGGCCAAGCAGGAGCGGAAGTTCCGGTTTTATGCGTTGTATGACCGGATCTATCGGATGGATGTATTGGAAGCGGCCTGGGAACGGGTGCGAGCCAACCGGGGCGCACCTGGGGTGGATGGCGTCACGATCGGAGAGATTGTGAGGTCAGACCAAGGGGCAGTGGGATTCCTGGAGGGTATTCAGGAATCGCTGCGCACGAAGACCTACCAGCCGAAGGCGGTCAAACGCGTTTACATTCCGAAGGCGAATGGGAAACTGAGGCCGTTGGGAATCCCGACGGTGCGCGACCGGGTCGTGCAAACGGCAACCCTGTTGATCCTGGAGCCGATCTTTGAGGCAGATTTCCTGGATTGTTCCTATGGGTACCGACCGGGGCGAAGTCCACACCAGGCGCTGCAGGAAATACGCGGCCATGTACAGGCCGGGTATCAAGCGGTGTACGACGCGGACCTGAAAGGCTATTTCGATTCGATCCCGCACTCCCAGCTTCTGGCGTGCCTGCGCATGAGGATCGTGGACCGGTCGGTCCTGCAGCTGATCCGGATGTGGTTGGAGGCGCCGGTAGTTGATCGGAAGGGGGGACAAGCTGGAAGCGGTTCCTGGAGCCGGTCGAAGAAAGGGACGCCACAGGGCGGGGTCGCCTCGCCCTTATTGGCGAACTTGTATTTGCACGTGTTCGACGCCTTGTTTCACGGACCGCAAGGACCGGCGCGAAGGGCCGATGTCAAACTGGTGCGTTTCGCCGATGATTTTGTGGCGCTAGCGAAACAGATGGGATCGGAGACCATCGAGTATATCGAATCGCGATTGGAAGGCAAGTTCCAGTTGGAGATCAACCGGGAAAACGGGAAAAGACGCGAGTGGTGGATCTGCGGGAGCAAGGAGCCAGTCTAGACTTTCTGGGATTCACGTTTCGGTACGACCGTGATCTGCAAGGACGCGGCCGGAAATACCTGAATGTGTTTCCGTCGAACAAGGCGGTTCAACAGGAGCGGGTGAAGCTGCACCAAATGACGGACAGTCAGCAGTGCTTCAAGCCGATTCCGGTCCTGATTGCCGAACTGAATCGGCACCTGAAAGGTTGGGCGGAGTACTTTTCCTTCGGCTACCCCACGAGTGTCCACTGTGAGATCGAGCGCTATGTTCAGGGCCGTCTGATCCAGCATCTCCAGAGACGCAGTCAGCGACCGTACCGTCCCCCGTGGGTGAGTCTTGGCTCGCCCATTTGGAACGGCTCGGGTTGAAGCGTCTGACGACTCGTGTGCATGCTTGAGGCGAGAGTTTTCAGGAGAGCCGGACGCGGGAAATCCGCACTTCCGGTTCGACGAGGGGAGAGTGGGCCGCGCTCTACGCGTCGCTCTCTCTCCTA
>JBOGMR010000343.1:0-2964 GCA_050746825.1 Bryobacteraceae bacterium
ATGTAGGAGACATCCAGCATCATGTTCTGGCCGATCATCCGCTGTACGGTCGCCGACCAGTTCTGGTAACGCGGCTGTTTCAGTCCATCAGCAGGATAGGCAACCGGCGCCGTGCCGTTTGAAAAAGTCGGGTCGATAAAAGGAGGCAACAGGATTCGGTTTCTAGGGAAGCCGTCATCGAGACGGAACGACGGCTCGCGGCCGTTAGTGAGATTCGGAGCGGACGGATTCCCCTCGAAGCCGATGGTGGGCCGGCCGCCTTGGCCGAACGTCACTCCTGCGTAGTAGATACCGTAGCCTCCGCGCACCACAGTCTTGTCCGTCGCCTTATAAGCGAATCCAAGGCGAGGACCGATTGCATCCACGGGGATTTCGTCGAACGTGCGCCGTCCCACTCTGCCCGGCCCGCTGCCGGCAAAAATCAAAGCTCCCGGCCGGCCTCCAGCGCCGGGATTGGGAACTAACGGATCAAACGTGGAGAAACGATCGTGGCGCTCCGTCCATGGCATCTGGTAATCGAAACGCAGGCCAAGGGTAAGGTTCAGCTTCGAGGTCACCTTGTAATCGTCGTTGAGGTAGACCGACGTGAAGTTGCCGTTGAACGTAGTGAACGCGGGAATCTGAAAGTTCGCCGTATGCACCTGGCCGAGCAGGAATGAGGCGAACGGATCGCCCGTCGATGTAATGCTGTTGCCGTTCGCGTCGTATCCGCCCGTTCCAAGCCGGTTGAAGTTGAAGCTGCCGCCGGTGGACGAAGCCCATCCGTGGAAATTGAACTGATGATGGCGGAACTCGTAGCCGACCTTGATCGAGTGCTTACCCTTGACCCACGTCAGGTCATTGGCAAACTGCCAGCGGTTGATCGCTTCAAAGCCGAAGCCGATCCACTGCATACCGATCTGCGTGTAGGGAGTATTGCCCGTGAAAGTCATGTTCGGCGGACCGGCCGTCTTATCGAGAATGCCGCTCCGGTCAGCGCCCCACAGCTTATCCGGCCAGTTGACGCCGGCGGAAATCGGCGAGCCACCCATGAACCAGCGATCCCAGGACACCGTCGCGTGATACAGCAGATTGTTCTTGATCACGTAGTCGAATTGCTGCGTAGCGTGCTGCGTGGCGATGCGCTGATAAAAACCGTTGCCGATGTAGGTGTTATTCTTCTCCGGCGACACGCGCGGGTCGAACTGCGAGTTGCAGCCGCCCACCTCGCCGCAATTGCGGATCGAAGGACGATGGGGCCAGAAGAAGCTGGTGGTTGTCTTGAATTTGTCGTTGAAATTGTGGTCAACGCGGAAGAGGATCGTTCGAAAATCGCCGATCCAGGTTTGATCGCCGGCAGGATTGCCGGCGACGTTCAGCGAGGTGCCGGGACGGTCCGGCCGGACCATGAGCGCTGCGAGTTGATTGGCCACATTGCTTCGCAGGCTGGCGGGAATCCGGTTGCTCGGGAACATGTCTCGCACCGGAACGCCGTTTACGATTCGCGTCGTGGCCGGGTCATAAATCGCGCCTGCCGGAATGGGGCGGCCGAGGGCGTCGGTGCCCGCGTTCGCACCCGTCAACAACGCGCTGAAATCGCCCGCCTTGAAGGCGTCGATCGGAGTGGTGTTGCCGAAGCCAGGCAGTACACCGGCGCGGAACTTCAGCCAGTCGGCGTTGACGAAGAAGAAGGTCTTGTTTCGGCCGTCGTAGATCTTCGGAATGAACGCTGGTCCGCCCGCGGTGAAGCCGTAGGCATTGCTCCTTTGCTTCGAAGCTCGCTCCGGGAAGAATCCGCGCGCGTTGAGCTTGTCGTTGGCGAGGAACTCGTAGAAGCTGCCGTGTAGGTCGTTGGTGCCGGATCTCGAAGTGTACTCGACGGTGCCGCCGCTCGAGTGGCCATACTGCGCCGAATAGGTCGACGTGATCACCTTCATCTCACCGATGCTTTCGATGGGCGGCGCGCTCTCGTGACTCTGGTTGTGGCCGGACGCGTAACCGAACGCGACGCCGTCGAAGAAGTTTTCCATCGCGAAGGACTGGCCGCCGTTGAGGCGCGAGCCGAACTGGCTGCCGCGGAACATAGGGTCGCCATTCGGCTTCATCGGAGTGAAACCAGGCTGGAGTTGCAACAGAGCCTCGGCGAGCCGGATGTCCGCGCCCATCACAACCGGAAGGTTGCGGTAGAAGTTCTCGTCGACCGTGTGCGTCACGTCGGCATTCGTCGTGTTCAGAGTTTCGCCGGAGGCGGTCACCGTCACCTGCTCGGACACCGAGCCCAACTCCATCCTGACGTCCTGACGATACACTTGGCCGCCGACCAGACGGATCCCTGTGTTGGCGGTAGTCTTAAAGCCGGACGCTTCGATAATGATCGAGTAAGTGCCCAGAACCAGCGAGGGCGATGAATAAGCGCCGGCATCGTTGGTCATGAGCGCGGTCTCGACGCCGGTCTCGGTGTCGCGGATTTTTACTGTCGCGGCCGGGATGCTGTTTCCACTGGGGTCGGAGACGACGCCGGTGACAGTCGCGCGGTCGGCGCGCTGCGCAAAGAGCTGATCCGCCGCGAGTAGCACGGCAAATAGGGCTGTTAAGACTCGAAAACCGCGCATGATTTAACCTCCTGCCAGAAAACACACGACACCGCGGAGCCGTCAGAACGGGCTATCGGGACACACCCGGATTGACGCAGCGGTATCGAGACCCTCTGCTGTAATTCTGTATATCACCCAATGTAACCGCTGTCAATGGATTTTTTCTTGTGCCCTTTCGGCGGCGTTTCCCGGATCCATAAGGTGCGAGAGGGCGGGAAATCGCGTAAGGCGTCGAAATCGGTCTCGATGCAGCACGATCGAGGACGTGCGCCGCAGCTAAACAGAGTGTCATAAATAATTGCGTATCCGCTCCCTCATGGTCGCGGCTCGGCATCGGTTTCTGAGCCACGACCGTTAGGGAGTGGTCATTGGCATACGCAAACAGTAACGG
>JBOGMR010000344.1:0-7849 GCA_050746825.1 Bryobacteraceae bacterium
GCCGCAGGCCATGACGCAACACCATTCGTACAACGGCCCCCGGCGCAGCTCCCAACGCCACGCGCAGCCCGATTTCCCGTGTTCGCTGTGCGACCCATTCGGACACCGAACCGTACAGCCCCACCGCAGCCAGCAGCAACGCCGCGCCCGAGAACGCCGAGAGCAGCCACATGAGAAAACGCCGGCGCGCCAGCGATTTGCTCACCAGGTCAGTCATTCGGAATACGTTGTACACCGGCATTTCACCGTTCACGGCCCGGACGGTGGCCGCGAGCGATGACACCGCCGGCCCACCATCCGGCCGAATCCGCACTAGCAGAACCGGCGCGGTCAACGGATTGTGTGCGTAATGCCTGTAGATCTCCGGCCGCGCCGGCAGCTCGATTCCGAAGTGCCTGATGTCTCCCACCACGCCGATCACGGTGATCCATGGCCACTCCACGTTGGCTCCACCCAGCTTGACCCGTTTGCCGACCGGATCCTCATTGGGCCAGTATCGTTTCGCCGCCGTTTCGTTGATCACCAGAACCGTGCTCGCTCTTTGGATATCGTGCTCGTCGTAGAAGCGGCCGCGCAGCAGCGGCATTCCCATGGTCGAAAAGAAGCTCGGCGTGGCCACGCGGTATTCCACTTCCGGCTTTTCCTCGGTGGGCAGCTTTCCCTCGAGCGTCAACCAGCTCCCGAGTTGCGACCCGCTCATCGGCAGACGGCTGACCGCGGCCACGTTGAGGACGCCGGGGACGCCCAGAATTCGGTCTCGCAGTGCCTCGTATATTGCGGTGCGCTGCGCGGGCGTCTGCGCCGATCGGGGAGTCAGGACCGATAATGTGATCAGGCTCTCCGCCTGGAATCCCGGATTCACTCCCAGCAGCCGCACAAAGCTGCGGATCAGGAGCCCGGCTCCCACCAGCAACACGAACGCGAGCGCCGTCTGCGCGACGATCAGCCCGCTCCGCAGGCGCCGATGCCCCGTCGTAACGCCGCGCCCGCTCTGGCGAAGAGAATCCGCGATTGCCGTGCGCCAGATTCGCCAGGCGCCCGGCAAGCTGGCCAGCAACGCGCAGCTCAGGACCATGCCGGCGGTGACCAGCAGCGCCGGGCCATTCACGCCGATACTTCGGCGCATCACATTCTCGGGGCTCATCACGAGGAGCGCGCGCAGTAGCCAATAGCCGAGCAATACGCCCATCGCGCCGCCCGCAAACGCCAATACGAGACCTTCGGTGACGAGCTGGCGCACCAGCCGTAGGGCGCTCGCGCCCAGCGCCACGCGCACGGCCATCTCTTTCTGCCGGACCGCCGCCTTCGCCAGCAGAAGATTTGAAACGTTGACGCAGGCCATCAGCAGCACAAAACCAACGCTGCCCAGGAGCAGAAACCAGGCAGGCCGCTGCGGGCCGGCCACCTGGTCGATCAGTGGCGCCACGGACATCTCGTAGCCCCGATTCGTGGCCGGATATTCGGCGGTGAGCGACACACTCAGCGCACGAGCCTCATCGCCCGCCTGGCGCGTCGATACGCCATCCTTCAGCCGGCCAATCACCTTTAGCAGTCGCATGCTGCGATCGCTCGAGTACGTGAGGGGATTGCTCGCGAGCGGAGCCCAGATGTCGATCTCCTGTCCCGCGCTGCCGAGCGGTGCACCAAGGTATTCGAATTCCGCAGGGAGAACACCGACGATCGTTGCCGGCGTCCCGCCCAGCGTCAGGCTTTGGCCTACGACATCGCGCCGGCGCCCCATCCGGCGTTGCCAGAAGGAGTGACCGAGGACCACGACGCGCTCGGCGCCGCGTGCGTCTTCCTGCGGCTGAAAGCTGCGGCCGAGCAGCGGGCGCACTCCCAGCATCGGGAACAGTTCTGCCGAGACATATAACGCCTCCACCCGGTCAGCCTCGCCGTTCTCCGTCAGCACCAGACTCCAGACCGGAGTCACACCCGCAATTGCCGAGAACGATCGGGTGCGAGCCCGTAGATCGAACAACTCCAGCGGCGAAGTCCAGGCGCCTACGCTCGGGTCGCTGGGTCTGCGTGTATCGATCGCCGTCAGACGATGCGGCTGTGGATACGGCAGGGGTCGCAGCGCCATCGAGTCCACAATGGTGAAGATGGCCGTGTTCGCGCCGATTCCGAATGCGAGCGTGAAAATCGCCACGGCCGCAAACGCCGGATTCGTGCGAAGGAGCCGCAGCGCGAAACGCACGTCCTCAATCGCGCCGTGAAAAAGCGCTCGCAGCTTTCCGCGCGGCTCTTCCGGGCGGCACAACTCGGCGGCCTCAATCTCGCGCGCCAGCGCCCCCCAGTCGGAAAACTGCGCAGCCGCGCGCGCCATCGCCCCTTCTTCCGTCGCTCCCGCCGCGATCGCCTCCGTGAATGCATCCTCGAGCTGTTGCGCCAGTTCGCCGGTGATCTCGGCTTCACGCTCCGGAGACACCCGCAGAGGCCGCAAGTGCTCGCGGACGTAGGCGCGCCAGTCAGGCATGACTCACTCCGACAATGCGATTCAGGGCCTCCACGAATTCGTGCCACCGCTTCCGCTGCGCCGACAACGTCTTCCGTCCCATCGGCGTCAGCCGGTAGAATCGCCGCCGCCGCTCCCCCGCCTTCTCCACCCAGCGCCCGTGCACCATCCCTTTGCGCTCCAGACGGTACAGCATCGGATAGAGCGACGCCACTTGAAACTGCAGCTTGCTTTGGGAAGCCGATTCGATCCGTTTGGCCAGATCGTAGCCGTGCCGCTCACGTCCCTCGAGAAGCGCAAGCACGATCATCTCGGCGCTGCCCTTCTGTAACGCCCGGGTCTCAGCATGTGTTGCCAACATAGATAGCATTACAATATCTAGCGGCACAAGTGTCAACCGGGCTGTGTCCTTGCAGGCCGCCCTTACGGTCGCGGCTCGCGGAACCCTACGGCGCTGGAGCGCGACACCCTCGTCGCATTCACCGGTGTGATAATGATCGACGATATCACCGGCGCTATCGCCGGCTCGCTCATTGGGTCCCTACACGAAAGGAGTTTCCATATGTCGTTGGGTAAGAGAGCGGGGGCCGAGTTGCTCGGCACGTTCTGGCTGGTTTTCGGAGGCTGCGGCAGTGCCGTCTTGTCCGCCGCATTTCCAAACGTCGGTATCGGCTTGCTCGGCGTCTCTTTTGCGTTCGGGTTGACCGTTCTGACCATGGCCTACGCCATTGGTCACATTTCAGGGTGCCACCTGAATCCGGCAGTTTCCGTGGGGTTAGCCGTTGGCAAGCGGTTCCCCGCCTCCGACCTGCTCGCGTATGTCGCCGCGCAGGTGGCAGGCGGAATCGCCGCCGCCGGTGTTCTTTGTGTCATCGCAAGCGGCAAGAGCGGGTTCGATCTGAGCGGCGGATTTGCATCCAATGGATTTGGCGCACATTCGCCGGGCGGATATTCGCTGACCGCGTGTCTGACAGCGGAAGTGGTGTTGACGTTCATGTTCCTCATGATCATCCTAGGCGCAACCGACCGGCGGGCCCCTCAGGGCTTTGCGCCGATCGCCATTGGCTTGGGTTTGACCTTGATTCACCTGATCGGAATACCGGTCACCAACTTGTCCGTCAATCCCGCACGCAGCACGGGGCCCGCGTTGTTCGTTGGGGGCTGGGCGCTGGAGCAACTCTGGCTGTTTTGGATCGCGCCGATTGTTGGAGCTGCCCTCGCCGGATTGGCTTACTCTGTCTTCGCCGACGAATCGAAGAGAGCTTGAAATCGCGCCAACGGCTCGGCGCTATCGTCAGTCGGATTGATTACTTGGATGGATTGGCCACGCTCGCTCCAGCGGCTCTGGCCTGGCGGGAATGCCTTCTCCTAAGTAACGCCGGCGCCAGCACAGCCCCTGCCAGCCACAGAGCGAACGTCGAGGGCTCCGGTGCGAGTTGGACGTCATATCGGGCGACAGTCCCTTGCGGCCGAAACTGGAAATCCTCCGTCTTGGATTTCCAGAAACCGGAGATCAAGGTTGGTGCTCCTCCCTGCGTATCGTAGAGGATGGTGACATCGAAAGTTCCGAAGGTCCCTCCCGCGGGGCCCGAATTCGGGGCGTTCGTCTCGCCGATTCCGTACCGTCCCGGGCCGAGCCGGATTACCCGGTTGTCGTCCGGGTTGAGGACTCCGTTCAATGGATTCGGACACTCCGGCATGAAAACAAATGCACCGCCTTCAATCGGCCGATCGAACAGCAGAACCAGCCAACCCCATCCCTGGTTGACGTTAGGGCTATTGGGCTTGCTTTGATTCGTGGGCACCTTCGGGACGTTGAACGGGTCGAGGACGCTGCACTCGTTGATCGAACCGTCGCCGGCATCCTGATCCTCGGGAGGCTGTCCCACGCACGGCACTGCCCAGCCAATCACCGCCAGGGCGGTCAAACAAACAATAAACACTAGCGCACGGCGAGTCGCGTACATGCTCTTTTCTCCTGATTTCCTGGGGGGAAGCCCGAGTATATGGTGCGCGCGATTGCCTGTCAAGCAATTCCCATTTTCCCATTTTCCAGGCGCATCAAACGAACCTTGTTGTAGTGATCGATCATGTGATACTCGGATACAATAAGGAGAACCACTCGCCAGCCGGCTAGCATCAGGATATTATCTGTGCCTTCACGCTGCTCGATTGTCGCCCTATTCCCGCTACTTGCCGTCGCGCTGCAGCTCTCCGGTTGCAAGTCGCAAAAGGCGCAGTCTGCTTCCGCGCCTCCCTCCGTCCCGGTGACCGTCGCCCCGGTTTCGCAGGAGGCGGTGCCGGTCCAGATTCGCGCCGTGGGCACAGTCGAGCCCTCGGCCACCGTTCAGGTTAAGTCGCAGATTGGTGGCCAGCTCACCTCTGTGCACTTCGTCGAAGGCGCCAACGTCAACAAAGGCGATCTACTCTTCGAAATCGACCGTCGCCCCTATCAGGAAGCGCTGCGCCAGGCCGAAGCCGCCTACACGCGCGACCAGGCCCTGCTCAAGCAGGCCGAAGCCAACGTCGGGCGGGACGTCGCGGTCGCCAAAAACGCGGAGATCGAAGCCGCGCGCTATGACAAGCTCTTCAAGGAGGGCGTCGTCGCGCGAACCCAGTATGATCAGGTGCGCACCAATGCCGATGCGCTCCAGGAATCCATCCGCGCCGGACGCGCCGCCATCGAGAGTGCGCGCGCCAGCCTCGAATCGGACCGCGCGGCCATCGATCGCGCCAAGCTCGATCTCACCTACTGCGAAATCCGCGCGCCGATCTCCGGTCGCGCCGGCAACCTTCTCGTCCACGCCGGCAACCTCGTCAGAGCCAATGACGACAACGCACTCGTCGTGATCAACCAGGTCGCGCCGATCTTCGTCTCGTTCGGCATCCCCGAGGAGCACCTCGCCGCCATTCGCCAGAAGAGCGCCGCCCGCAAGCTGGCTGTCGAGATCTCGCCCAACGACGACCCGTCCAAAAAAGTGAACGGCACGCTCAGCGTCATCGACAACACCGTCGACTCGCGCACCGGCACCATCCGATTGAAAGCCACCGCCGCCAATCAGGACCGCGTCCTCTGGCCCGGCCAGTTCGTCAACACGGTCCTCATCCTCGACACACGGCTCAACGCCCTTGTCGTGCCCTCCGAGGCCGTCCAGCCCGGCCAGCGCGGCCAGTTCGTTTACGTCGTCAAACCAGACCAAACGGTCGAGTCCCGCAACGTCACCGTCGGAATGACATTCGGAGCCAAGACCGTCATCGAGAAAGGTCTCTCGGCCGGCGAGAGCGTGGTCACCGACGGCCAGTTGCGGCTCTTCCCGGGCGCGCGCATTCAAGCCGTCCCGGCCGGCAAGATCGATTCGCAGCCACTCTGATGAGTCCCCGTCCCCTCGCAAAGCCATGAACATTTCCCGCATCTTCATCGATCGCCCGGTGATGACCGCGCTGGTCACGTTCTCGATTTTGCTGTTTGGAACTCTCGGCTTCCGCGCGCTCCCCGTCGCTGCGCTTCCCAGCGTCGATTACCCGACCATCATCGTGAACGCCGTCCTCCCCGGCGCGAGCCCCGAAACAATGGCGGCCGCGGTCGCCACGCCGCTCGAGCGCGAATTCTCCACCATCGCCGGCGTGCAGCAGATGAGCTCCACGAACTCGCAGGGCGTTACCTCCATCACGGTTCAGTTCACCCTCGAGCGCAACATCGACGCCGCCGCGCAAGACGTCCAGGCCGCCATCGCAAAAGCCGGAGCCAACCTGCCGCCCAGCATGCCCCGGCCGCCTTCCTATCAAAAGGCCAATCCCGCCGAGCAGCCCGTGCTCTATCTCACCCTGACCTCGGAAACTCTGCCTCTCTACATGGTTGACGAGTATGCCGAGACCTTGCTCGCGCAGCGTATCTCGATGGTGAGCGGCGTGTCCCGTGTGCTTGTCTATGGCGCGCAAAAATACGCGGTGCGCGTTCAACTCAATCCCGACGCGCTCGTCGCGCACGGAATCGGCGTCGACGAAGTCCAGCGCGCGGTCCAGCAGAACAACGTCAATCTCCCGACCGGCAAACTCTACGGCGAGAAGCAAGCCTTCACCGTCGAATCCTCCGGACAGTTAACCACCGCGGCGCAATACCGCAGCATCGTCGTCGCCTGGCGCGCCGGCCTGCCCGTCCGGCTCGAACAGCTCGGTCGCGTCATCGACGATGTCGAGACCGACAAAGTCATTGCGTGGTTCAACGGCGTCCGCGGCGTCATCCTCGCCGTCCAGCGCCAGCCCGGCACCAACACCGTCGAAGTTGTCGACAACATCCTTAAGATGCTGCCGGTCTTTCGCGCCGAGGTGCCTCCAGCCGTCACCCTCAGCGTCGCCTTCGACGCCTCCCAATCGATTCGCGGCTCCATCCACGACGTCGAGTTCACCCTCGTGTTGACCGTCTGCCTCGTCGTGATGGTCATCTTTCTCTTTCTGCGCAATCTCTCCGCCACCCTGATCCCCGGCGTCGCCGTCCCGCTCTCCATCGTCGGCACGTTCGGGATCATGTACCTGCTGGGCTACAGCCTCAACAATCTTTCCCTCATGGCGCTGGTCCTGTCGGTCGGGTTTGTCGTCGACGACGCGATCGTGATGCTCGAAAATATCGTGCGCTACATGGAGATGGGTCATTCGCGAATGGAAGCGGCGCGCCTCGCCTCGCGCGAAATCGGATTCACGATCGTCTCGATGACCATCTCGCTGGTCGCCGTGTTCATCCCCGTGCTGTTCATGGGCGGCATCGTCGGCCGGCTCCTGCACGAATTCTCGGTCACCATCGCCGTCGCGATTCTCATCTCCGGCCTGGTCTCGCTCAGCTTCACGCCCATGCTGGGCAGCCGCTTTCTCCGTTACGACCACGCCGGCCGCCACGGCCGCGCCTACCGCACGCTCGAGTCCGGCTTCAACCTCCTCGCTCGCGCGTACGACTCGACGCTCCGGCTCACCCTCCGCCATCAGTTCACGACCGTCCTGGTCGCGGTGCTGCTTCTTGCCGGAAGCGTTTACCTTTTCCGCACCATGCCCACTGGCTTCATCCCCAGCCAGGACAGCGGTTTTCTTTTCGGCGTTACCATGGCCGGGCAGGACATCTCCTTCGAATCGATGGCCAGGCATCACCGCGCGATCGCCGAAGTCGTGCGCCGGCATCCCTACGTCGACAGCGTCGGCGCGATTATCCCCGGCGGTAATCAAGGGTTCGTCTTCATGCGGTTGAAGCCGCGCGATCAGCGCAAACTAAGCGCCGACCAGATCATGGAAGATCTGCGGCCCAAGCTCGCGGCGATCCCCGGCATCATGGCGTTCCTTCAGAATCCGCCGCCCATTACGATCAGCGGCCAGTTCACCACCAGCGTGTACCAGATGACGCTGCAG
>JBOGMR010000345.1:0-5178 GCA_050746825.1 Bryobacteraceae bacterium
CTGCCGGCCATTTCGAGGACGCGTTGTTCGATGGCTTTCTGAAGGCTGGCAGCCACTTGGGCGCGCATCGGGCCCGGAATCGGCGCGCCGTCGGGAAGGCCGAGCCGCTCGAAAAATCTCGGGCCGAACCCGCCGCGCGTCATCCGTTCCGAATCGATGAACGACCGCTCGACGCGCGGCCAACTTCCATCGCGGGGCGGCAGTACATCGAGGAAGAGCTCGCGGAAGCGGTCTTCGCCCGCCACCGACAGCCACTGCACCTTGTGCTCTTCGCTTCCCGCCTCGAAGCCGAGCAGCTCGGTGACGCGCCCATACACATCGCCCAGCGAATCCGGGTAGAACAATTCGCGCTCGAGCTCAATGTGATTCGCCGAAGCACGCCAGAGCGCGCCGCACCGGAAGTCACCCGTGCGGTCGAGCGTGAGCACCGTGGCAGAATCGAATGGCGATGCGAAGTAGGCGGACGCGGCATGCGCAGCGTGGTGCTCGACCAGCACGATGCGGCTGTTGGGGAAGTGCGCACGAAGCTGCAGGTGCAAGTGTGCGGCGCCTGGCACGGGTCGCACCACCGCCACGCAATCCACGTCCGTGGCTTCGACCTCCGCGAGCGAAAGGCACGCCTGCATCGATGCTTCGGGCAGCAGGCGCCGCTGCCGTGACAGCTTCGCCTCTTCGATCGCCGCCACCAGCACGCCGTCCTTGACCACCGCGGCGGCCGAGTTCTTCGGGAATCCTCCAATGCCGAGAATGATCATGTCTTTCAGACCTTGCTCAGCCGCGCGGCCGCCCGCTCGCGGCCGATGGCCGCAAACACCGCGAAGGCGCTCGGGCCCGCGGCCTGTCCTGTCAGCGCCGCGCGCGCTCCGTTGATGAGCAAGCCGGCTTTCACGCCGCGTTCCTCGGCCAGCTTCCGCAGCGCCGCTTCAACGCTCGCCTCGGTGTATTCGTCGAGAGCCGCGAGACGGCCGCTCAGTTCACGCAGCAGTTCGCGCGCACCGGGCGCGTTGAGCTTCTCGAGCGCCGCGGGCTCGATCGGGAAATCGTCCGCGAAATAGGCGCGGCCTCGCGCAGCGAAATCGCGCAGTGTGAAGAAACGCGCGCGCAATGCATCGGCGGCCGCGGACAGCCATGCGTCTCCGTAGGGCGGCGTGAGGCCCGCTTCGGCGAGGACCGTCTTCACCATCGGCGCCAGCTCAGCGACGGGCATCGTGCGCAGATGCTGCGAGTTCAGCCAGAGCGCTTTCGGATCGATCGGATCTTCCTCTTTGAAGTTCACTACGGCGCTGGCGCGGTTCACTCCTTCGAGCGTGAAAGTCTCGATCAGCTCCTGGAGCGTCATCTGCTCACGATTGTCCTTGGGCGACCAGCCCAGTAGACACAGAAAGTTGACGTAGGCGTGCGGCAGAAAACCGGCGTCACGATACGTCGTCACGCTCACGACCGGACCATGGCGGCGCTTCGAGAGCTTGGCGCCGTCGGGCGCAACCAGAAGGGGCAGATGCGCGAACTTCGGCGCCGCAACCCCCAGCGATTCAAAAATCAGGATGTGCTTGAACGTGTTCGTGAGGTGATCCTGGCCGCGGATAATGTGATCGATCCGCAGATCCACATCGTCGGCGCATGAGGCCAGGTGATACGTCGGCGCACCGTCGCTGCGCACTAACGCGAAGTCCTCGATGTCGGCAGTGGCCTTCGTCTGCTCGCCGAAAACGTTGTCGGCAAGCTGCACCGACGCGCGCCGCTCGCGCGGCACCCGATACCGTAGGACGAAGGGCTCGCCGCGAGCCGCGCGCGCGTTGCTTTCCTCCACGCTCATCTCGCGCATCCCCGGATTGAAGAGCCACGCCTCTCCCGTGCGCGACTTCTCCGCTTCGTCGCCGCGCGAAGGCGTGAAATCGCGATAAGCGTCGCCCTTCTTGAGAATTGCGGCGGCCGCTTCGGCGTGAAGCGCAGTGCGCTCCGACTGGCGGTACTGCTCGTCCCAGCCGAGGTCCAGCCAGTTGAGGCCGTCAAAAATCGATTGCAGCGACTCCTCCGTATTGCGCCCGGCGTCGGTGTCGTCGATGCGCAGGATCATCGTCCCGCCGTGCTTTCGTGCGTAAAGCCAGTTGAAGATGAACGTGCGCGCGCTTCCGATGTGCAAATAACCAGTAGGGGAGGGGGCGAAGCGGACGCGGGGCATGAAAGAGCCAGTATAGCCGCTCCCTCACGGTCGCGGTTCTATGTCGCGGGTTGTGGCGGCGGTTTTAGTTGCTGGCTGCCAGCGACTCGGCCGGTGGCGCGTCCAGGTAGACTTCGTCACCGGCGCGCAACCCTTCCGCGACCGCAGCGTGGGTGTTGTTGCTGACGCCCAGCTTTATCGCGCGCAGCACCGCGCCTGCACCGTTGGCCACGTAGACCTGAGGTCTGCCATCCTGCCACTTCACGGCTTCGATCGGAATCACCACTGCGTTCTCCGCGCGGTCGATGACAATTTCGGCGCTGGTCGAAAGGTCGGGGATCACCCGGTTGTCCGTACCGAGGATATTCATCTTGAGCGGAACGGACCGGATGTAATAGTTCTGCCGCCAGCCGCCGATCGCGATCGCTCCAATACTATGCACCTTGCCGGGGAGCACAAGACCGGGAAACGCATCGAAGCGTACTGTCGCCTGCTGCCCGATGCGCAGTTCGTCACTGGTTACCTGGCTGATCGCCCCCTCAATCTGCATGCTGGACTGGTCGACGATCCTCATGAATGGCTGTCCGGGCGCGACCTGGTCGCCCTCTTGAATCTGTCCCATTTCGCCGGTGCGCCAGATCGTTTGCATGACCACCAAGCCGCTGAGCGGAGCGCGGATCGCAAACTTCTCGATGTCCACCTTGTGGCGATCGCGATGCCGCACCTGGCGTTCCTTCGTCAACTCGAGGATGCGGATCTCGGCCCGATACGTGTCCTGCTTGCTCTTGAGATCGCCGAGTTGTTGCTTGTGCTGTGCCTCGAGCTCCTCCACGGACAGCTTCAGCAGTTCCTGATCAACTACCGTGCGGATCTCCCTTGCGTTGTGTTCGAGCTTGGCCTTGTCGAGTTCGGCTTTGGTCACGCGCAGGGTCTGCTGAAGATTCTCCCAGTCGATGGCCTGCTCCGCCTTTCGCTTCTTGATATCGGAATCGGCCTGCTGGATCTGCGAATCGAGATCGTCGACGTGATCCTTCATGGCTTGGGCGTCGATCTGCGCCACTACGTCGCCCTTTTTCGCCTGCGAGCCGGATCTTGCGAGCTTGATCAGCACCAGCGCCCGGTTGCCGTCGGGTCCGCGCAGCATCGGCCCTGCGATCGAAGCGAAGTTTCGGGCAGAAGTGGTTCCCGTGACGCGCGCGATCCGCTCGATGGATCCCGTCGTGGCCTTGGCGCGGCGCGCTCCCGCCGGCGCCGTGGCGTTTTGCGCCGGGGGCGCCGGGCTGGGTGCGGGCGTCTTCTCATCGGCGGCCTGCAGAAACGCAGCTAAGGCCCAGCCGCAGATGCCGGCACTACTGGCGGCAAGCACACCTGTCCACACCCTGGATCGCTTCGGGGGCATACTTAGAGATTACTACGTTAATAGAGGCGTGGTGTCAGTGCCCTTGGTTACCTCCGGGACCATCACACGCTACCAGTGGAAGACGCTCCTGGCCGCGCAAGCCGGCTACATGCTGGACGCCATGGACGTGCTGTTGTACGTGTTTGCCCTCAACACGCTGCGCGTGGAATTCAACCTCTCCAATCAGGCCGCCGGAGCGGTGATCTCGGCGACGCTGGTAGCGTCGGCTATAGGGGGGATCGCGTTCGGCGTGATCGCCGACCGGGTGGGCCGGACGCGCGCGCTGGCGTATACGATCCTTCTGTATTCCCTCGCCTCGGCGGGCACCGCCACGTCGCGCAGTCTGGGCGAGTTGATTGCGTGGCGCACGCTGATCGGATTCGGCCTGGGAGGAGAATGGTCGGCCGGGGCAGTGCTGGTGGCGGAAACGTGGCCGGCGGAGCATCGCGGCAAAGCGATTGGCTGGATGCAGGCAGGTTGGGCCCTGGGGTACATGTTGGCGGCGGCTGTGACAGCGGTGGTGCTTCCACGCTTCGGCTGGCGCGCGTTGTTCCTGACGGGCCTTGCACCGGCGCTGCTGGCTCTGGCGATTCGCGCCCGCCTCGAAGAGCCGCCGATCTGGAGGAGCCGGAAGACCGCCGCTCGCAACGGCCTGGCCGAAATCTTCGGGTCCGCGCTTCGGGGCACCACAATACGCGCCACGGCGCTTACAACGTCCGTGCTGCTCGGTTATTGGGGACTGTTCACGTGGCTCCCTGGATTCCTTTCCGCCCCGGTCAGTGAGGGCGGAGCCGGACTGACGATCCTGCGCACCAGCGCGTGGATCTTTCCGATGCAGATCGGCGCGTTTTTGGGATACATCACGTTCGGAGTGATTGCCGACCGGGTCGGCCGGCGCCCCGCCTTCGTGTTCTATATGATTGCGGCGGCGGTGCTCACGCCTCTCTACGGCTGGCTGCCGCGGCTCGGAGGCGTGAACGCCGAAGCGATGCTCCTCGGCCTTGGTCCACTGATCGGCTTCTTCGGATCCGGCTACTTCAGCCTGTTCGGCGCGATGCTGGCGGAACTGTATCCGACTTCGGTGCGCGGCGCCGGCCAGGGGTTCACCTACAATTCCGGACGCGCCGTCAGCGCTTTCGCGCCGTATCTGATCGGGGCTGCCGCGGATCGCAGCGGGCTCGGGTCCGCGCTCGCATGGAACGCCGGGTTCTTCCTGGCCGGCGCAGTTCTGATCTTCACGCTGCCTGAGACGAGACGAGCGGAACTTCAGGAGTGAGCTGTGGCGCGAGCACCCTTCTAAAAAAACGGCCAGCCCAACCATGGAAAGTATTCGTCAAAGCACTTCTCCCGCTCATACACGGAAATGCGCCTTCTGTGAAAAGCATGCTCGGCGTCACGAGGTTTCGAGATTGAGCCGTCCGCGCGGTCTCACATACGGGCTGCTACTGTATACTTTCGTTAAAGATGCCCGCTGTTCGTTTGATCGCTGAAGGAGTCGGTCCGTTCGAAAGACTTGACCTCGATCTCTCGGATGGAAAGGGGAATCCGCATCTCGGACCGCACATTCTGGCTGGTGTAAACGGCTCGGGAAAGTCGACGGTCCTGCGCACGATCGCCT
>JBOGMR010000346.1:0-2662 GCA_050746825.1 Bryobacteraceae bacterium
GTATAGAACAGTCCCAGGCGATCGGTCTAACCGGTTAGCGTGACGAAAATGTAAAGAAGGCGCGGTTACGCGACTCGCGCCAGCGGTACGCCCGGCTGGCTGGAGGGTTCCGCTTGAAGACTTGCGCACCGCTGGCGTCGATAAGGTCCCACCCCAAGTTTAGATCTGAATAATTTCGGCAAGCCAGTCAAAACACCTACTACCATTCATAGTAAGTACCAACTTGCATCGGCCAAAAAAGGTGCTTCGGCGCATTCAATTACGTGAGACAATGCTCTGAGCGTGATAATTGCGCGGGTTTATCTGGAGAAAGTTCGCCGCGGGTTCAGATCATTTCCGATGTTCTTCGCGGTGGGCGCCGTGTGGCTCTCGGCGCCGGCGGCCAGGGCCACCACGTATGCTCCGGACGCGGTGCTTCCCGCCGATTATGTCCTCGGCCCCACGACTCCGGGGAAATGGGGACCTCCCGTATTCGGCACCGGCGCGACCGTTACCTGGAGCCTGATGTCCAACGGTCTCTCTTGCGCGGCCGAGTTTGCCGGATGCACGATCACAGCATTGTCGGGTTTCATGCCCGGCGGCTTTCTAGCCGAGATCCAGGCCGCGTTCACGGCCTGGGAATCAGTGGCCGACTTACTATTCCTTCAGGTGGCAGACTGCGGTGCGGCCTTGAATGCCCCGTGCGGCGGGGGCGACATCCGCTTGGGAGGTCACGCGTTTGACGGCCCGAGTGGAACCCTTGCCCATGCCTTTTTCGCTCCTGTGAACGGGCTCAGCGCTGCGGGCGACGTCCACTTTGATATCGCCGAGACCTGGAAAATCGGTTTTGGCGGCCCGGGCTTCGACATCTTTCAAGCAGCCGTCCACGAAATCGGACACGCGCTCGGTCTGAATCATACAGGCGTGCCGAACTCGCTGATGAACATGTCCTACACGGAGGCTTTCAGCGGCCCGCAAGCCGACGACGTCGCCGGCATGCAGTTCATCTACGGGCCTTCTCTCGCGCAGGACGTGCCGGAACCGGGCAGCGTGGCTCTATTCAGCGCGGGCATGGCGTTGCTGGCGATGTTCCGCCGGATGCGCCGCTATTGAGGATCGCGAGAACTGACACAGAACCACGAGCGTAAGCGAGTGGCAGCCGCTCCGTTGAAGACGCGGGGAAGACTCCGAAAACACCCCGTATGCCGGCCGCGTCTTCATCACCTTGGTTGGGCCGCCGGCCCATGAGGCACTCCCTGACGGTCGCGGTTCAGTGCGGAGTGTCATCCTGATTGCGGAGTGGCGGCCTCCATCCGTCCCAGCCCGAGGAGCACAGCGCCACCGTTTTGGGCGCGAAAGATCATTTCCTGGTGCAGGGCACGGGCCTGGCCGATTTCACCGGCGTGGATCAACGTACGGGCCCACAGGGCGAGGAAGCCGGGATGACGCACCACCAGGCGGCACGCTTCCTCAAGGCTCAGCTCCAAGGTGAAGCTGTGCCGCGCGCGCCGCGGCTATCCGTCCTTGTACATGTACTTGATATTGGGCTTGTAGAGAAGCAGGTTGGGCTCGCCGTTGCGGTTGACCTTGAGGCACGTTTTGTCGTACCACTCGATGACACCCCGCAACATTTCTCCGTCACGGAGAACGAATACCATGGGTGTCTTGGCCTGCATCTGCTTGACGTAATAAAAATTTTCGGCGTTGGTCTGATCGGGCGGGGCTGGTTTTTTTTGCTGCTTGCGTGGCGGAGTCATTTGCTCCTTGATCTCGTTGAGGGAGGGACGGATGAGTTTGCGATTGGCCGACTCCACGGGGGTACCTTCCATATTGAGAATGAAGCCGCTTTTTAGGGCGGACGTACGACTATGAATGGTTCAACGGCTTGTTTCTATTGATAGCATACTGACGCGCAGGGCGCAACACTTGTTACGGATGTTACATGAGCGCGGACGCGAGCTTCGGCAAGGAACGGGAAGAAGCCCTACCAGAGCTCGTTGATAGGGCCGTAGAGATCGGTCTCGGAGAACGGGACATATTCGAAACCGCGGCCGAGCGGATCGTCCCGGCGCTTCGTTGTCCAGTCGATTCCGAGCGCGGAGTAGATGGTCGCCTCGATGTCTTCGTTGCGGACGTCGCGATCCCGCGACCAGCCCGGATCCCGCGTCACTGCGCCGCGGTCGTCGGTAGAGCCGAGCGCCCTGCCGCCCTGGATTCCGGCGCCGGCGAAGAGAGCCGTCTGTTGCAGGAAGTGGTCGCGTCCTCCATTGGCGTTGGTGGCGCCGACGGTGCGGCCGAACTCGCCTTGCGCGATGATGAGCGTCTCGTCGAGCAGGCCATCGTTGCGCAAATCGGTGAGCAGCATCGAGAGGCCGTCGTCAAACTGCCTCGACATGGTTGTGAGCTGTGCGTTCGCGGCGTAGATATTGGCGTGGTGGTCCCAGCTTCCGAAGTTGATCTGAATGAACCGGGCGCCCATCTTGGAGCGAAGCAGGTTGCGCGCGGTGACGCAGGCATTGCCGAACGCCGTGTTGCCGTAACGATTACGCTCGCTCTGATTGAAATTGAAGATGGCGTCGATGGTGGGATTGTACATCAGCAGTCGCGCGCGTTCGTTCCAGTTGGCCATTTCTACAGCGGAGGGCCCGATGTCGAACGTCGAGCGCATCTCGGTGTCGAGCTC
>JBOGMR010000347.1:0-7071 GCA_050746825.1 Bryobacteraceae bacterium
AGGGCGCTCGCGGGCCGGCGCGGGCGCGGGAACGCGATGGAAGACGTCCCTGGTTTTCTCCACACGGAACGTGCCCGGCGCGCTGTTTCGGGCGCTGAGCGCATTTGCCCTGCGGGACCTCAGCCTCACCAAGATTGAGTCGCGGCCGTTGCGCGGGAAACCTTGGGAATATCTTTTTTATCTCGATTTTGCCGGCGCCGCGGATGATCCGAAGGCAGAGAACGCGATACGGCACTTGCGCGAGGTGGCGGATTTCTGCCGGGTGCTTGGGTGTTATCCACACGGGTAGCGCTGCTTGCCGCCATCGTCTGCGCGCTGGCCAATCCGGGGAACTTCGGCACGATCGATACGGCGCGCAGGCTGCAGGTGGCGCGGTGGATCCGCTTGGGTGAGCCGCCGGTTCGCGCCGATGACGCCCGGTTCGGCCTGGTGGGGCGGGATGGCCTGCGGCATGCCTGGTTCGGCGTGGGGCAGAGCCTGGTGCTGTTGCCCTTTGATGCGGTGATTAGCGCCGGAGTGTCGCCGCTCGCCGAACGCGCGCGTCTGGACCGCGTCAGGCGCGATCAGCTAGTGGAACTGCTGATCGCGTTCTCGATGCAGACCGTGATTCTTACCTGCATACTGGCCTTCGCACACACGCTGCTTGGCTTGCTGGGTTTTGGGACGCGCAGCGCGATGGCGGGTGCGCTTGCGCTGCTGTTCGCGACGACATGCCTCGTGTACGTTCAGTGCGCCCAGGAGAATCTGTTGTTGCTCGCACTCTCGCTGGGCGCGCTCTGCGCGGTGTTGCGGTGGCACAGGAGCGGCGCGGCGATGTGGGCGTCAGCGGGGGGTGCTGCGTGCGGATTCGCGATCCTGGTGCGGTTGTCGTCGGTGATTGAGACCGCGGTGATCGCCGGTTTCGCCATTTCGATCTCGCGAAGGCCGAGAGCGTTTCTGGCCGCATTCGCGCCGCCCGTCGTTGCGTCGATCCTGCTGGATCGGTGGTATCACTGGACGCGCTTCGGAGAGCTGTTCAGCACGTACATGGGAATTTTCGCGCGCCAGTTGCGGCCCGAAGGAGCGCCGGCGAGCTTTCCATTCTCGTATCCTTTTTGGGACGGATTTCTCGGGACTCTGTTTTCGCCGTCGAAATCGATCTTCATTTTCGATCCACTGCTGCTCGTTGTCGTGGTGCTGGCTATCGGAAAGTGGCGCGCCATTCCTCGCGAGCTGCGTGTTCTGCTGCTGTCACTGGCTCTGCTTCTGGCGTTGTACGTGGCGCTCTACGCGCGGTGGTTCTGGTTCGGTGGAGACGTGGCTTGGGGGCATCGCTTCATGACCCTGCCGGTCCACCTGATCTGTCTGTTTGCCGTACCGCTACTCCTCGCCGCCGGCGCCCGGGCCAGGCGCGCGACGTGGATGATCGCCGGCGCCGCCGTGGTCTTGCAGGCGTCATCGACAATGGTCGCGACGAACCTGGAGGTGCTGCAACGGGAAAAGGGGCACGGGAGCGCGGTCATTTGGAATCGCGCGGTGAACCTGGCGGAGCTGGCGACGGGCCGCGATCAGGGTCCACGCTACGACGCGATTCCGCCGGAGTGGCGGAGTCTGAATTATTTTCCATTTCAACTGCGGTTCCGGTTTCCGGAGCTGGCGCGCTGGGCGATCGCGGCGTGGGTCGCGCTGTTGCTGGTCTTGCCGGTTATCGTGTGGAGGATGCTCAAAACCGCTGCTGGTACCGGGCACTGATGCGCGAGAGAGCCGCGGCGTAGTCCAATCGTGTGTCATCGTAGTTGACCCACGAGAACGGGAACGGTGGCTCGTTGGTCGCTTTGAAGCGCAACACTACAAACTCGTCAAATTGCGGCGCAGCGTCGGCACGCAGGCGATGCTCCGCTTCCGGCGCTTCCTGAAAGGGATGCAGGAAACCCCCTTTGCCGGTCGTGGGAAAGGGCCTGTCGCCTTCAAAGCCGACCGTGTGATCCGCGTGATTGATTCCCACAACAGCCACGCATATCGGGCTCCCGCCTCCGTGCCGGAATTGAATCACCTGGTTGCGCAGATCATTGATCACGCGATCGATCTGCTTGATCATTGCCTTCGCGAGCACCTTGACCTCTACACCGATCTCAACGGTCGCGACCGGTCCTCTGGCGACGAGATAGCCCGGATCGATCATAGGAGCTTCACCAGGAACAATCTCACCGAACGTGCCATCGCCGCGCCGGGCCGTTACTCCGCGACGTCTATTCTGGACATTCAGAACGCGATCTCTGCGGGTTATGGTTGCGTCGATCAGTTTGGGAGAGCGATTGATTGCCACGAGGTCTTCGTAGAGGTGCATGGCCACGAAGTCACCCTGATTGGAAGCTCTGTGCTTGTAGACCTTCCCTTCAAACACCCGACCGAACTCGGTCAGAAAACGATATTCGAGTTGCGCCGGCGTCCCAGTCAACAATCACCTCGGCGCCGGTTGGACCAACCACGCGGGGCTGCCGGGCGCTCTTAGTGATCCGCTGTCGAGCGATCTCGAGGTATGCAGGCTCGATTTCGTTGGCAATCGAATTTCTCCCCGCCATGATAGCAGCCTGGGTTGTCGAGCCGGTGCCGGCAAAGGGGTCCAGGACGGTGTCGCCCGCAAAGGAAAACAGCTTGATCAGGCGCTCCGCCAGCTCAACTGGATATGGGGCCGGATGTCCGTCACGGGTGGATGCGCCGCGAACGTCCGCCCAAATGGAACGCTGCCAGGTCTTCATCTCGTCTCGAGTCAACATCGACAACGCCTTCTGCAGCACAGGCGCTGAGCGGTATTCACCCCCCTTGCGCAGAAAAAGGATGTACTCGATGTCGTTCTTGATGATGCCCCCCGGCTGGTAGGGCTTGCCATAGAACCCGCCGCCGTTCCCCTCCGACTCGGTGACGCCGTTGGCGATCTTGTGCCAGAGAATGGGTTGCAGGCAATCCAGGCCCAGATTGCGGGCGCGAACCTGAATATCGGAGTGCAACGGCGCCAGATAGTGTCTGCCGCCCTTCTTACGGGGAATGCAGACATCGCCAACGACACAGCAGATTCGCCCGCCACCGGCGAGGACTCGGGCGCACTCGCGCCACACGCGGTCGAGTTCGGCGAGGAAATGCTCGTACTCCACGAAGTGGCCCATCTGGTCTTGGTTTCCCGGTGCGTATTCCTTAAGCGTCCAGTACGGCGGTGATGTGACTACCAAATGGACTGCGCCGTCGGGAATCCAGGACAAATCGCGCGCATCGCCGAGGTGCAGGCGATGTGTCGTGCGGTTGAACGGCTCTGGCCAGGGCCGCTGACGGTACTGCGCATTCGCCGAGAGAAGCGCCTTCAGGCCTTCGGGTGTATTGTCTTGGGCGGGAAGAGATGGGTCGCGCCGCCTGGTTCTCTTCGTCGAGCCGTTGCCGAAGAGAGTTTCCTGCAGCGGGTGTCCGTTCGCGCGCAACCTGTTCACTCTTCTCGTGTCCGGAGGCAATTTCCCAAACATCAGCCTCGGTCTGCTGACAGTCATTGTACCGTCGTCCTGTGGAGGCTGGCTCATCCTAATCTTTGCTCATCGGCAGGACAGGCTGGGAAGTGAGTAAAAGGCGCTACCCGCGCTTCACCGTAATTTCGATCTGGCCGTGCGGCTCGTCGATCGGGAGGAAGACTTCGTTGGGATTGTCGAGGCCAAACGGGGCGAGGTCAACCAGCAGGCAGTGGCGGTTGGGGAGAGCTAAACGGATTTCGCCGATCTGCGCGACCGCGTCGAGGGCGGCTTCGGCCATCGCGTACGCCGTATGCTGGACCGAGAGGCTCTCGTGCTCGATGAACGTGTCGACGATCGCTTTGCGCGCGGTGTGCCACGTGGGGCCGTAGGCGACCTCGCCGGAGTCGTAGGTCCAGCGGGCGCCGATGGCGGTGCCGAAGAGGCGGTCGGCGGTTTCCTTGAGCGTCGTGTAGCGGTCGTGGATGTAGCCTTCGAAGCCTGAGCCCTTCGTCTTCAGCACGATCAGATTATCGATGCCGGCGGTGACGCGCGCGCCGTCGCGAGTGGCGTCGATTTCGGCGATGCGCGACTCGGCGGGCCCGGCGGAATACGCGAAGCGGCCGATGCGGTTCCAGTTGCGCTCGGCGGCGTCGATGGAAGCGCGCGTCACCTGCGGGTTGTTCTTGAGGAAGTGATCGGCGAGCAGCAGCGCGAACGGTTCGATCTCGCGGACGCTGTGCTCGCGGGCGAGAGCGTAGACCGTGTTCTTCATCGTGTCGGTGGGCAGGACGCTGCGGTTGTCGCCTTCGAGGTGCGTGGCCGCGAAGTCGCCTTCGAGGCGGATGTCGAGCGACAGGTCTTTGAGATCGTGCCGATCGGGATGACGCGCAACGTGAACCAGGCGCACGCGCGATTTTCCGTAATGATCGTGAGCGAGAACGTAGGGCATGGGTTTCAGCTTCCGCGATACGTGGTGTAGCCGAAGGGGCTGAGGAGCAGAGGAATGTGGTAGTGGCTCTGGCCCTCGCGCACCGTGAAGGTGATGGAGATTTCCGGGTAGAGGCTCTCGGTGAAGTAGGCGGCGGTGCGGAAGGTGAGGCGGCAGACGCCCGCGTCGACTTCGGGGAGCTCGCGGAGCTGTCCGTCCGAGTCGGTGACGCTAGAGCCGGCGGCGCGCCACGATCCGTCAGTCGCGCGAGTTTCGAGCGAGACTTCGATGCCGGCGGCGGGGCGTCCGCGCGCGGTGTCGAGGATGTGGGTAGTGACGCGGGTCATAGGAGTTTGGCGAGGCGGAGCGCTGTGATGCGCTGCTGTTCCTGCGCGGCGACGCGGAGTTCGGTGGCGGGATCATTCGCGAGACGTGCTTCGAGCGCCGCGAGCATTTCTTCGCCACTCTTGCCGGTAGCGCAGATCAGGAAGATGTGGCCGAATGTGGTTCGGTAGACGCGGTTGCCCTCGACCAGACGTGCGCGCACGTCGAGCGCTGCGGCACGGGTACCGGACTGTTCTTCGCCGGACCAGCGCGAACTGGACAACTGCCCGATTTCCGGGTGGGCGGCGAACGCTTCGAGCCAGTCGGATGGTGTCAGCGCACGCCAAATTCCGGCTGCGGTTTCGCGGAGGTCGCGGAAAGTGCGGAAGGGTTGCCGCTCCATGATGCATCGCACCCATTCGCGCGAACCGCAGCAATCGGTAAGCTCGCGAGCGGTGAAGGGGCGGAGGTGCGTTTCGGAGAGCAGACTTCCGCGCGACGGGAAGAAGTCCCCGCGATCATAGACGAGTTGCCCCCGGAGCCAGGTCTGCTCGACGCGCCCGGTCAGGGCGTCGGGCCGATACGGCGTCAGCTTGTGGCGATGGTGAATTTCGGCGCGAGGCGGCGAGTCGGGATCAAACAGGACGAAGTCCGCGTCGAGCGCCTCGGCGATCGCGCCCTTGCGATGCGAAAGACCCGCGAGGCGTGCAGGCGCCGCGCACATCCACTGGGCGAGACATTCGAGCGCGATGCCGCGTCGGCGAGCTCCGGTCCAATCGCCTGGCAGCGAGTGCTGGAGCGAGGCAATGCCGCCCCAGGCGGACGCGAAATCACCGGAGTCGCGGCGCTTCATTTCGGGCGGGCACGGCGAGTGATCGGTGACGATCATGCGAATGGTGCCGGCGGTAAGCGCGCTCCACAACTTCTCGCGGTCTGCGCGGTCTCGGATCGGCGGCGCACATTTGAATTCGGTGGCGCCGGCGGACACGTCTTCGGCCGCGAACGTGAGGTAGTGCGGGCAGGTCTCGACGCTGACGAGCGGGTCGACGAACAGCGGAAGCGCATCTCCGGAGGCCAGATGGACGACGTGGACGCGCGCGCCGTATTCACGCGACAGGCGGATCATCATCGCGGTGGCCTCATGCTCGGCGGCGGGCGGGCGCGAGTCGAGCCACGAACGGTAGTCTCGTGGGTCGCCTTGGACCGCGGCGACATGTGCGGGTGACTCGGCGTGGACGAGCAGAGGGACGCCGAGTCGCGCGACTGTCGGGAGCGCGGCGCGCAGGTCGGCTTCGGAGACGCACGGGAATTCGTCCACACCGGAGGGGACGAGAAAGCATTTGAAGCCGAGCACGCCGGCATTGCGCAGCGGCTCGATTTCATGCGCGTTGCCGGGCACGACGCCGCCCCAGAATCCGACGTCGACTGAGCACCGCCCGCGCGCAGCGGTGCGTTTGGCTTCGAGAGCGCCCACTGATGTCGTCGCGGGAATGCTGTTGAGCGGCATGTCCACCAGCGTGGTGACGCCGCCTGCCGCTGCGGCGCGGGTGGCGGTTTCAAAGCCTTCCCACTCGGTGCGGCCGGGCTCATTGATGTGGACGTGCGTGTCCACAAGGCCCGGCATGAGCACCGGGCCCAAAAATTCGGCTTCACCGTAGCGCTCGATGCGCGCGATGCGTCCGTCTTCGATGTGAACCGTGGCGGCGATCATGCCCTCGTGTGTCAGCACGCGTGGGAAGCGGAGTGCTTGTTCAGCCATGCAAAAACTGCTCCAGCAGATTGCAGGCGACAGTGCGGCGATAGCGCGCAGTGGAGCGCATGTCATCGATGGGTGCGATCTCCCCGGAGAGGATTTCGCGGGCCGCGGCAAGGTCGGGCTTTCGCGACCGCAGAGCAGCTTCGGTCTTGACACATCGCAGAGGCACCGGCGCGACGCTCGCCAGAGCAAGACGGACGTCGCCGATGCGGCCGCCTTCGATATCGGCCGCCGCGGCGAAGCAGACCTTCGAGATCGCCTGTGCCTTCCGCGTTCCGACTTTGCGGTAAAGCTGACGCCAGTGCTTGCGGCCGCGCGGCAGTCGGATGCGGCTCAGCAGCTCATCGGGCCGTCGAAGCATCTGCTTATAGCCGGTGTGGAAACCGTGGTACGGCAGCCAGCGCGCGCCGCTCGCGGAGACCAGCTCGATTTCGGCGTCGTACACAAGCAGAGCGGGCGGCGAATCCGCGGCCGGTGAAGCGTTCGCGATGTTGCCGCCGAGCGTGCCGCGATTCTGCGTGGCGATGCCTCCTGTTTCCGACGCCGCCTGAACGAGCAGCGGAAACTCATCGCGCAGCACAGCGTGGCGC
>JBOGMR010000348.1:0-2419 GCA_050746825.1 Bryobacteraceae bacterium
ACTCTGAAGAGCATGCTCGCGAATCCGCAGAATCACTACGTGAACCTGCACAGCACGGTCAATCCAGGGGGCGTGATCCGGGGACAACTGCAGCGCGTCTCCGAGGAAGTGGTGCTGATGGGAGCTATGAGTTCCAACAACGAGGTCCCGCCGATCGCGGGTCTGAACGCCTCCGGCATGGCCACGATCCACGCCTACCGCACGCGCGACGGCGCAGGCAACATGACCTCGGGTCTGGTGACTTTCGATATCGCCTACAACTTTCCGGATCCGGTGACTTTCACGGGCTTGCACGTCCACACCTCCCCTGCCGGCGTAAACGGACCGGTGACTATCGGCACGTCGATCGGCGGAGGCGTCAACTCGGTGCCGGCGGCGCCCGGAGGATCCGGAACGTTGTTCTACCCCGTCGAGCTGAACATGGCGAATCAAGCCTCGCTCGATGCGTTTAACGGTCTGTTCACCAATCCCGCGGGCTACTACGCCAATCTCCACACCACGGTCAACGGCGGCGGCGCGATTCGTTCGCAGCTTCGCCGTGCGGACCGGATGGTTTTCCAGGCGAACATGCTTCCGTCCAACGAAGTCCCGGCCATCGCCGGCCTGGAGGCGCAGGGTGTCGCCGCTGTGACGGTCAACTCGATCCGTAATCCCGACGGCACAATCGCGGTCGCGCGCGTTGTGTTCGATGTGAACCATCGCTTCCCGGACCGCACGGAGTTCACGGGTCTGCACATCCACGACGGCCCCGCCAGCGCGAATGGCGGGGTGACCGTCGGTACCGACCTCAGCGGTACCAACGCCGTTGTCAGCGAGACCGGCTTCGGAAACATCAGCCGGGTCGTGCTGGTCACGGGCGGCAATGGCCTGGCGACTCTCAATTCTCTGATCCAGAATCCGGAGCGGCACTACGTGAATCTGCACACCCGCGTGAACCCAGGGGGCGCAGTGCGAACGCAGATGGCTGCGGCAGCCGCCGGCAATCCGGCCATCAACGCGGTGGTGAGCTCGGTTCTGGAACCGACTCGCACATCGACGGCGCCCGCGGGACTGGTTACGATTTTCGGCAGCAACCTCGCGCGGGTTCAAGGCGACCTCGTCGGCTTTGATTCCGATTCGTGGCCTACAACGCTTAACGGCGTGAAAGTCACCATCGGCGGGCGGGAGGCGCCGCTGCAGTATGTCGGCGGCGGGCAGATCAATGTGCAGACACCGGTCGATGTGCCGGCCGGCTCGCAGCCGGTGATCGTCACCGCCGGCGGCGTCGCGAGTGCGCCATCCAACATCACGGCGGCCGCCGCCGCCCCGGCCATCTTTGTGGCTCAGGGCCGCGCGATCGCCGTGGTGCTGCCCGAATTCGAACTGATCCGCCCGGACTATCGTGCAGCGCCAGGCGACGCCATCCTTATCTATGCGACCGGCCTTGGCCAGGCCACGCCGGCTCTGCAGACCGGCAAGATCGTGCCGCTCACGCCGATCTCGTCCGTGTCAGGTGTCACGGTCACGATCGGAGGACGCGACGCGGAAGTAATCTCGGCAGTCGCCTCACCGACCTTCGTCGGGCTGTATCAGATCGCGGCGCGCGTGCCCACCGGGGTCACTGCGGGCGAAGCGCCGGTCGTGATTCGCGTCGGACAGGCGGCCTCGAACGCGGCCAACATCTCCGTGCGGCAATAACCCGGCGCCGGAGATATAATCGGCGGTATGCAACGCCGCGGTTTTCTCTCGATGACGCTATTGTGCCTGGGCGCGCTCACGGCTCAGGCTGCGGACGTGGGCGGGCAGTGGATCGCCCAGATCCCCCGCGAGGGCGCCATGATCGAAACGACGTTCACGTTCAAGGTCGCGGGCGATAAGCTGACGGGCAGCACCGCGAACCAGTTCGGCGAGCGCGAGATCTCCGACGGCAAGGCCGCTGGGGATGACATTTCCTTCAACGTCAAGTTCGAATTCGGGACCTTCATCTACACCGGCAAGGTCTCGGCTAATGAAATCAAGTTCACGCGCGAGCGGAAGGGCGGCGGACTGGGTCCGCCCAAAGTGGAGTTCACGGCCAAGCGAAAGAGCTAAACACGGCGCTGTTACTGTTTGCGTGTGCGAATGACCACTCCCTAACGGTCGTGGCTCAGAAACCGATACCATAAGGCCGGCCTCCCCGAAGCGGGAAGCGATAGGCTTCCAACAGATTGCGCACTCGAGGTGCAATCGGAAAGAGGCCGGCATGAAAAAGTAGCACGACCGCGAAAACAGAGCAAGCAGCAGAGGACGGACTCAGGGCTCGCAACGAGACGCCGAGCTCGAGGCGTTCTAAAAACCTTTCTAATAAACGTTGAGTTGGTTGAGGGAGCTTGATCCGTACAGTGGGTACCAACGACCGTCAGGGAGCGGTGAAGGAACGGTTCGCGGTACGGTTCGAGGG
>JBOGMR010000349.1:0-2788 GCA_050746825.1 Bryobacteraceae bacterium
CCCGTGGTCGTGTTCAACGGGTAATCCGCCATCCGCGGGTTGTCGAGCTGCGACCAATAATAGACGTTCGGATTACCCGTGCCGTCCGGATTGTTGAGCCGCTGGCGCACCTGAGTGGTTCGTGAAAAAAACGCCGCCAGTCCGTAGCCTTCGGTGCGGCTGGCGCTCTTCCCCCACAGGCTGAGCGCGTCGAGATGCCCGCGGCCGTTGTGGCACAGGACGCAGTTCATGTGGCCCACACCGAGGAAGGTCTCGGCCACATTCGCCGCGGCCTGGTCCCAATTGTCCTGTTGCGGATTGTTAATCACCCACGCGCCGAGCACCCAGTTGATCTCGCCCTGTGTCCAACTATTGGAGCCTTGCGCAACAATCAACTCGCGCGCCATCTGGTCGTAAGGCTTGTTGGAAGTGAGCGAATCTTTGATCGATTTCCAAAACGCGTTGCGCCCAGGTTGGAATCGGTTAAGATTCACGCTCGGCTTGACCACGGTGTTCTGGTAAAGGTCGCCGAAGAACATCGCCCACTTGTCCGCCCACTCTGGACGGTTCAGGAGATCGTCAACGAGCTTGGAACGCTTGTCGGCCGAACCGTCGGCAAGAAAGGCGGTGACCGAGTCGGCTGTGGGAATGCGTCCTGTCAGGTCGAGCGTCGCGCGGCGGAGAAATTCGGAATCTGTGGTCTTGGCGGCGGGAGTGACGCCGGCCGCCTCGATGTCCGCGAAGATGAAGCGGTCGATCGTGCCGAGGCTGGCCTTCCTCTCAAAACTCCTGGTGCTGCCGCCGCTCGAAGCAAACGACAACTGGGCCGTGACGTTCTGTGTCAGCCGGCCGATCGCCCTTCGCGCGGGCGAGTTCTCCTGTTCACGAGCGGTGAGAAACCTGGCGCGATTGGGGCCGAAGTATCCGCACTCGGCATGTTCGACGACCGCTTGTTCATTGGCTTCGATCTGATCGCGCGCGGATTTGATTTCGGGATCCTGGCTTTCGTCAGGTTCCTGCGCGCTCGATAAGAGCAGACCGGAGATAAGCAAGGCGGAAATACCGCCGGCCACCGGCAATCTGCGTTTCATTTTAATCACCCTCCGCCGCGGCCTCAAGCGGCCGCTGATATGCGGCCCCCAGGCCGCTAATCCATCTGATATTAGGTAGAACACCGTGTCGAAACAGAAGTTTCTGGAGGTGGCGAAGCGCCGCCTGGCCGCAAAGCCGGGCAAATTCGGGCATGCCTGGGCAGACCTGCCCCACACATCACAGATGGCTCAGCCGAGCGGTTGCGGCGCTTGACCCGGCGAACCAGGCGCACACGGGGTATAGCGCCATCACGACCGCGATCCACACCGCGTACACCACCGGCAGCCGGAACCCCTAATCCGGGGAAACTCGGCCGGGGGCGTGGCAGCAGGGCTCCGAGCGCATATCCGCACGCCATCCACGGCACCAGGGCGGGATTCGTACGAGCCAGGTCCGTCGAATCGAACGCCTGCAGCATGTAGAAGTCGCGCGTCTGGGTCGAGCGCCGTGATGACCATCACAAGCCCGCGCAGCCAGTCGACTGCGTCGAGCCTCGCGAGCGCTCCTACCGCGGCGCCAGGTTCAGCACGTCCGGGGCCTTGGGATTCGCGAACGGCATCGGGTAGCTTCCGCCCGAATAGTACGTCTCCCATTCGTCCTTATAGTTCTTCGATAGGACGTGTCCCGACTGTCCGATCGGGACACTGAGCATCGACTTCTCCCAGTCGCCCAAGTCTCCCACAAAGCGCATCGAGGGTCCAAGGCGCCGCGTGGTCTGCTTGACGGTGGTCGAGCTCCCGCTCATGGGAGCGGGGCCGGCATCGAAGTACTTGGCGACGAACGGAAGACTGTGCCCGACGGGATGCGCGATCGTTAGCTCGTGGTATTTTCCGTAAACCCATTTCTTCACACTCCTGCCCTGCATGCGCTGGCCTTCGTCCACCGCATCGGCGAAGCTGCGCACCACGGCCTCATCGTAGTCCGCAAACCAGCCGGGCGGACGCGTTCGCAAAAGCCGCTCGATCACAGCAACAGCCATCTGCAATTCGTACAGTGCGCCTTTACCGGGCGACGCGCGCTCGGCAATCGCCTTTCGCAGATGCTGAAACGCCAGCGTGACGACCATCGGCTGCGGCAGGTCTTTTTCCATCTGCCCATTCCAGCCGCGCAGCAACTGAGCGGCCTCGACCAGCGCGGGGTTGGTCACCTTGCGCCGATCGGAGGCCGCGGCCAGCTCGCCCGCGAGAAACTGGCCGAACGCCGAATACACGTCCTTCTGAATCGCGGGCATCTCGCCGGCACCCCAACCGCGCCGCCCGGTCAGCAGCCGGTGGATCTGACTCGAGCGGTACGGAGGTGCAAAGTTGCCATGCACTGGATACGGATAATCCAGGGGAAACGGATTCTGATTTGCGCTGACAATCACGCCACCCGGCGGATTGAACGCGGACGGGAGTTCATCGAAGGGAATGAATCCCTGCCATTCGAATCCACCCGACGCTCCGTCGACGGGCAGGTCGCCTCGATAGCTCTTTCGAATCGGCAGCCGGCCCGCAGCGTGATATCCGATGTTTCCGCCGGTGTCCGCGTACACGAAATTCGATCCCGGGCCGGGCAACCTTCGAAGCGCCGCGGTGAACTCGGTCCAGTTCCGGGCGCGATTGATCTCGATGAATGGATACTGAAACCCGCTCGCTTCCGCGGCTACCCACCGCAATGCGAACCGCTCGTTGCCATCCGCCGCGATCACCGGCCCGTGGCGGGTCACCCACACTAC
>JBOGMR010000350.1:0-4729 GCA_050746825.1 Bryobacteraceae bacterium
CCCTTACTGAACCAGGGGCCGGCGTCGGCGATTCTGGGCGGCTGGCGCTTCAGCAGCCTGCATTTCTATTCCGGCGGGCGCCCGCTCAACATCTCCACGACAACCAGCCAGCCGATCTTCGCCGGCCGCAACGTGCCGTGGGTCACGACCTACGACGGGTGGCGCGGCGCTCAGGCGAAACCGGACAAGTTCGATCCGCAGACCGATCGCTTCTTTCAGCCCGCATCGTTCTTCGGACCGCAACCCCCCGTCGGCATCGGCAACATGACCCGCTACAACTCGAGGCTTCGCGAGCACCCGAACCTGAACGAGAACATCTCGGTCGCCAAGTCGTTCGCGTTCACCGAGCGCTTCCGCATGGACTTCCGCTGGGAGGCTTTCAACCTGTTCAACCGCGTCCGCTTCGGGACGGGTTCGAACAGCCTTCAGAGCCAGGACTTCGGCCGCATCATCAGCAACGCCGATATCATCAACGCGCCGCGCCGCATGCAGTTCGGTTTGAAGTTGTACTGGTAGGATGCGTGGGGCAGGTGTCCGACCTGCCCATCGGTCCGGGAGGTCTACTGCTTCTTGAGGTGGACCTTCCCGGTCCGCGACTCGCCGCTCCGGGTCACAACCTGTGTCCCGGTCAGCTTGTCGTTGTCGATCCGCAAATCGAATTTCAAGCCGTCGCCGCTTCCGGCTCCGGGCGGAATCACCTCGAAGGTCAGCTTGTCGCCATCGAGCTTCACATTCGACGCCGCATGCTGTTCACTGACGTTGGGACCGATGCTGACGATCAGCTTCTCCGGAGCCTGCTTGAGGATCATCGAGAGCGGCCTTTGCCGCTCTCCGCCGGGAGTTGGAAGAGATACGGTGCCGGAATAAGAGCCGGACACGTCGCCGGCCAGGAGCGCGGCACTAAACAGACTTGCGAGCAGTTTCATTGAACAGCCTCCTTGGGACGCTCTCTTCTCATTCTGTCACCCGGTGCAGCAGTTGTAAAGTACTTTTAACTGTAAAGGCTAGGGGCGGGTTTTTGGACGATGGCGGTTCTGCGGTTGGTGGAGTCCTAAACTAACAGCCCGTGGAATTTCTGCGCGGCGGCTTCATAGCCCGGGAACACGGTGCCGAGGTTGGGCGTTCCCAGGTGACGCGCAACCAGCTCGCCGAGAACGTCGCGGAAGTCGGTGGTGAGCGCGAGATCGCGGCCTTCGTAGAGCTGCTCCTGCTCGAGTCCCGGCCACTTGCCGTAGACTTTCCCGCCGCGCACAGGACCACCCATCACGAACATGCAGTTGGCGTGGCCGTGATCGGTGCCGCGGTTGCCGTTTTCCTTCGCCGTGCGGCCGAACTCGGACATGGTGACTAGCACGACGTCCTCCGCGCGATCGCCGAGGTCCTGCCAGAATGCGGCCATCGCGCCACCGAATTCGGTGAGCAGATTCGCAAGCGGTCCTTGCGACGGCTGCGCGCCGGATTGATTCACATGCGTGTCCCAACCGCCGATGTCGGCGAACGCCACCTCCAGACCCACGTTGGCTTTGATGAGCCGTGCGACCTGCTGCAGAGCGTCGCCCAGCCGGCCGCGGCTGTATGACGCGCCGTTGGCGGGCGTATAGGTCTGTTTCTGAATCGCGTCGATCATCGCGATCGCTTCGAACGTGTCCTTGCCGGGCTGGCTCAAGGCTCGATCCTTGCTCTGGGTATACATCGAGTTGAAGGGATCCGAGGCGTCGCGGCTCTGCACGCGGAAATCCGACAGACGGTTGACCGCAACGGCGGGATTCGATCCGCGCAGCGCGCGCGGCAGCGCCGGGCCGAGGGAAAGCGCCCGCACGGGGGACAGCTTGCCCGAAGAAAACGGCAGAGCGCGGTTCAACCAGCCATCGCGCGTGCCTTTGTTGCCCGGCGTGCCCGACTCCATGTAGTCTTGCGCGTCAAAGTGCGAGCGCGTGATGTCGGGAGAGCCCGAGGCGTGAACGAACGCGAGCTTGCCGGCGTCGTAAACCGGTTTGAGTGGCGAGAGGTTAGGATGCAGACCGAAGAAACCGTCGAGATCGACGACCTGATTCTTCGGAACCGAGATCGACGGGCGCATTTCGTAGTAGCGCTTCTCGGCGTGCGGGATCACGACATTGAGCCCGTCGGCGGCGCCGCGCTGGAAGATGGCAACCAGAATTTTCTTGCGCGCGGACGGGTTTTCCGCGGCCATCGCGGCTCGCGCAAGCCAGCCAGGCAGTGCGCCGACGCCGGCTACGGCGAGGGCGGATTCTTTCAGGAATATTCTGCGCGTCGACATAGGGTGCTCCTTATCGCCTCTGAAAATCCGGGCTGCCGATCAGCAATCCAGAGGACTGCACCGGCGTCGCCTTCTCGACCGAAGCTTTCGTCTCTTTCGAAACCACGCGGAGGCCGGGGAAAGCCGCAGCCTCTACCTTCACGCCGGGCACGCGATTCTCCACCAGCGCCATCGCGAAATTCATGCGCCCAACCAGCGACGCCGAGTTGATCCACTCCTCGCTCGAGTTCGAATACCCGGTCGGCTCCTGCTTCCGGTAGAGCGGCTGGCCGAGTTGCGTGATGGATTCGGCGAGCGCGGATGCGTAGATCACGTCGGCGTTCAGCGCGCGCACGGAGCTGGCCACCATTTCAAGGGGCGTTTTCACTTTTGCGCGGTAGTACTTTTCATCCCAGAATTCCTTGGAATCGAACATCGTCTTCATGACCGCGCGAAGGTCTCCGCCGGTTGACGTAAACGTCTTCGCCATCCGGTCGATCAGCTTCGGAGGCGGATTGTCGGACACGAAGCGCACCGCAAGGCGCTTTGAAATGTAGCGTGCCGTCGAAGGATGGTGGACCAGAATGTCGATCACCTTGAGCCCATCCTCTTTACCGCCCCCGGCTGGAATCTTCACTCCGAGAACGGTCTTTTCGCCCTGGTCGTGTGTGCGGTCATTGAAGAAGAATTCGGCCGTGCGCTGCGGCTCGCGGATGGTCCAGCCGGTGAAGCAGCGCGCCACTTCGGTCACGTCTTTCTGCGTGTAGCCGCCGTCGACGCCGAGGGTGTGCAGCTCCATCAACTCGCGCCCGTAATTCTCGTTGAGGCCGCGCCGCGGACCACGCCCGCCGACGGGTTGCGGTCCCACCGACTGCCAGTTGTCGAGATAGAAAAGCATGGCTGGATGGTGCGCCGTTGCGAGCACCATGTCCTTGAACTTGCCGAGCACGTGCGGCCGGATGGCATCGCGCTCGTAGGAGGTGACCATGTAGCGATCGGGCCCTTTGTCGAGGAAAACGTTGAAGTGGTTGAACCAGAAGTCGGTGAGAACTTCGGCGAGCTGGCGGTTGCTGTAGACCGCGCGGTAAAGTTTGGCTTCGAGAAGATCCTGGACGATCAACTGCGCGGGCTGGCGCACCTCGATCAGGCGGCGGCGCTGCTCGGGCGACATGGTTTCGAATAGGTTGCGGCGGGCGTCGCCGGGCGCGATCGCCATCAGATCGCCGCGCTTTTCCTCCGGAAGCGATTCCAGCACCTTGCGCCGCTGATCGTCTGAGCCGTTGCGCAGAGTGCGGACTTGCTCGGGAGTGAGAAGTTTCGCCATCTCGGCGCGAACGTCCCTCGGAGGATTGTTGTTGCCGGCGTTGGTCCCGTTAATTCTGTTTTTGTATTGCTGCACCAGCCGCTCGGCGACCCTGCGCTTGTCGGGATCGGAGGGAAGCGGCAGCGTGCCGTTCGCCATCCGCTGGACGAGCTGTGGCGTCGGATAGGTCTCGATTACTTGGCTGGTGCTCATCCGCAGCGTATCGAGCGGCTTGAGCTTGGCGTCGAGCGCCGGATTCTCAGCGATCCGGTCCGGGTGGAGCTGCTGGTCGAGCCATTTTTTGAGGCCCAGGCTCGAGACGCGTTCGACGTCGCCCTGTCGAGGGCCGAACGTCAGGCGGTCCAAGGCGTGTGCGGCCTTGGCATCTTTGGACAGTTTCGCGGTGACCGGGACAGCCAGGATGGCTGCGACTGCGGCGCCGGCGAAGAGGAGTGGCTTGCGCATGGCTGATACCACCTTTGACGAACACTATATCAAACCGTCAGCAGAACCAGGAGTTTCGGTCCCCCGGGCGAGAGATTCTAAAATCGTGGGCGGTCCTTTGGCCCGTCGAGGACTTATCAGGCTGCCTTTCCATTCTAATCTAATGGTCCTCTGAGCCATGAAATGCGCCACTGCTACCATAAGGTGCTATGGACCCAGCCGCGCCAGGCTCATCCAGACCCCTGGCTCTTCTTGCGCTTTTTGCGATTCTGCTCGGTCTCCAATCATGGCGGCCCCTCAGACGCTGGGTCGGGTCGCGAATGCGCCATCTCATCCGCAACGCCGGCATCGGAGCCATCGCGGCGGCGGCGGGGCAACTCGCCGTCGTGCCGGCAGGACTGGCCACCACGGCCTGGGCCGAGCGTCACTCGTTCGGTCTCATGCACTGGATCCATCCTCCCGGCTGGCTGTCGCCGATCCTCGCATTCCTGCTGCTCGATTTCACCTTCTATTACTGGCACCGCCTGAATCACGCGGTCCCTCTCCTCTGGCGGTTCCACAACGTCCACCATGTCGACACGGATATGGACGTGACCACCGCGTTGCGTTTCCATTTCGGGGAAGTCGCGTTTTCGTCCCTCTTCCGCATCGTCCAGCTTGGACTTCTCGGCGTTTCAACCGCGACCTACCTGCTCTTTGAGATCGTCTTCGGAGCGGCCGTG
>JBOGMR010000351.1:0-8155 GCA_050746825.1 Bryobacteraceae bacterium
TGTCGGAGCCCAGGATCTCGAGGTACTCGGCGATGCGGCGCTGGATCTCTGCCAGTTCCTCGATAATCTTCTGCTGCTCCATGCCGGTGAGGCGCTGCAATTGCAGCTCGATGATGGCCTGCGCCTGCCTCTCGGTGAACTCGAACCGTGCGGCCAACCCGTCTCTGGCTTCGCGCGGAGTCTTGGCCGCGCGGATCAGCTTGATCACGGCATCCAGGTGTTCGAGCGCTTTCTTGAAACCGAGCAAGAGGTGCTCTCGCTCGCGCGCTTTGCGCAGCTCATAGTCGGTGCGGCGCCGGACCACCTCCACGCGGTGGTCGATGAACCGCAGCAACATGTCAACCAGACCCAGCTCGCGCGGCTGGCCGTGAACGATCGACAGCATGATGATGCCGAAGTTCACCTGAAGCTGCGTCTGTTTATAGAGATTGTTCAGCACCACCTCGGCCTGTTCGCCGCGCTTGAGTTCGTAAACGATGCGGAAGCCATCCCGGTCGCTGTATTCGAGGATGTCGGAAATTCCTTCGAGCTTCTTGTCGGCGACCAGCGCTGCGGTGTCCTTAATCAGGCGCGCCTTATTGACCTGGTACGGAATCTCCGTGACGACGATCTGCTCTCTGTCCTTGCCGACGCGCTCGATGGCCGCTTTCGCCCGCAGCTTGAGATGGCCTCGCCCTTTTGTGAAGGCGTCGATGATGCCCTGGCGGCCGAGAATGTAACCGCCTGTCGGAAAGTCGGGGCCGGGCACCATCTCCAGAATTTTCGCCAGCGGGGTTTGTGGATTACGCACCAGCGCAATAGTCGCTTCGATGATCTCGGTGAGATTGTGCGGCGGGATGTTGGTCGCCATCCCGACCGCGATCCCCTGCGATCCGTTGATCAGCAGGTTCGGCACCCGCGTCGGCAGAACTTCCGGCTCTTCCCTGCTGTCGTCGAAGTTCGGCTTGAAATCGACGGTCTCTTTGTCGATGTCCTCGATCATCGCCGCCGCGATGCGGGCCAGGCGCGCCTCTGTATATCGCATCGCCGCCGGCGGGTCGCCGTCGACCGAACCGAAGTTGCCCTGGCTATCCACCAGCGGATAGCGCATCGTGAACGGCTGCGCCATGCGCACCAGTGCGTCATAGATCGGCAGGTCACCGTGCGGGTGATAGTTGCCCATCACTTCGCCGACGATCTTGGCGCACTTCCTCGTGGGCCGGTTCGGCGCCAGACCTAATTCGTTCATGCCATACAGGATGCGGCGGTGCACCGGTTTGAGGCCGTCTCGGATGTCGGGCAGCGCGCGGCCGACAATCACACTCATCGCATAGTCGAGATACGACCGGCGCATCTCGTCTTCGATGTTGATCGGGACTATGTTCTTGTCGCCGCCGTCGCCGCCGCCTCCTCCGAGTGGAAGCTGAGAGGGCGGATTCTGGGCATCGTCTTGGTCGGGCAAGTTTACTCCTGGTCAGGGTGTAATTACTATTGTACCAACGCGTGAGGCGACTCGACTAGAATAGATAGATAGCGTAATGGAATTCGAACAGTTCAAAGACTTCATGCTCCAGTCGGCTGCTGAGCACGACGCCCGCATCGCGATGATCGAGGATTCCCTGAACCGCCTCTCGCGCACTACACAGGTGCTGGTCGACAATCAGATCCATCTCCAGGAGTCGCTTGACCGGCTTGCCGAAGAGAATCGGCGCGCGTCAGAAGAGAATCGGCGCGCGGCCGAAGAGAATCGGGGCGCGGCCGAAGAGAATCGCGCCGGGCTCGCTGAACTCCGCCGCATCGTCTTCCGCCACGTCACCGATCCGGACGCCCACAAACAGTGATCCACGCCGGGTCAGCCGCCCGGCTCCAGCCGCTTCAGTTTTTCGATCAGCGTGGTCCGCTTGAGTCCCAACATCTGCGCGGCCTTGTTCTTATTCCCCTGCGCCTGATCGAGCGTCCTTAGAATGAGGTCTCGCTCGTACCTCGCCACCAGGCCCTTTAGATCCACAGCGTGTTCGGTGGCCTTGAGCCCGGGCGTCGCCAGTGCGGCCTCGCGGGGGGCCGGGAAATCTTCGAGCGTCAGATCAGACCGTTCGCCGGAGCGAATCACCGCGATCTCGACCGCGTTTTCGAGCTCGCGGATATTACCCCGCCAGGGTCGGCTCGCCAGCGCGTTCTCCGCAGCCGGTGCCAGCCGCTTCTGACCGAGACCGTCGCGGCGGCACAGCCGGTCGAGAAAATGACGGATGAACAGCGGAATGTCCTCACACCGTTCCCGCAGGGGCGGCAAATGGATTGGAAACACGTTGATGCGGTAATAGAGGTCCTCGCGGAAACGGCCTTCCGCAACGCGCCGCCAGAGATTTACGTTGGTCGCTGCAATCACGCGGACATCCAGCCGAATCGCCTCAACGCCGCCGATGCGGTGAATCTCGCGCTCTTGCAGGACGCGCAGCAGCTTCGGCTGCAGCTCGAGCGGCAGGTCGCCGATTTCATCGAGGAACACGGTGCTGCCGTGCGCCTGCTCAAAGCGGCCCACGCGGGCGCTCCGGGCGTCGGTGAACGCCCCTTTGACGTGACCGAAGAATTCATCCTCGAGCAGCGTCGGCGGTATGCCTCCACAGTTGACCGAGACCATCGGCTGGCGCTGGCGACGGCTGAGTAAGTGAATGGCCCTCGACACCCGCTCTTTCCCCGTGCCGGTTTCCCCCGTGATGAGGACCGAGGTGTCCTTCGGCGCAACCAGGTGCACCTGTTCCATCACCCCCCGGATCGCTGCGGACCTGCCAATCAGCAACTCTTCGACCCGTTCCCGCTCGTCACCCGGGTGCTGCGCACGGCGGATTTCCGCCGCCTGCCGGATAAGCTCTGCCAAACCGTCCGTCTGAGCCTGATAAGAAATAATGACTGCTCCGTCTTGGCGAATCTCGGGCGGCACTGCGGCGTCATTGTCCGCCAGGACGATCAGTGCCGGAGCCAGCCGTACGCCCGCTACACCACAGGCCGCCGTGTTGGCGATAAGCCGCCACCCTTCATGCCAGTCGGCTCCCAGGTACTCGACCTGAAGCGTTTTCCAATCGAGGATGATCGCGTCAAAGTCTTTGGGCTCGGTCCGCTGGCCGAGGGCCGGCACGGAACGGCACAGGTCCACATGAAAGCCGTGACCGGCTAACCGGCTCTTGTAGTGGTCGGCATGACTCCGCCCGGCCATCACGAGCAACACCCAAGGCGAAGCAGCGCCCCGCCGTGGGACTCCAACGGGCGGCGTCGCATCGTTGGTTCCCAGCAGAGTACTCTGATTCGGGCGGCCCTTCACCATAAAGGTTCTTCGAGAATTGACCGATAAACTAGGCAAGGGAGCCTGAAGGGCCCCACATCGCCAAGAGATTGACGCTTACTCCTGGTTCGTTGAGCCTAAGTATTTCGGACTCAGGAGAGTATAGCATGTCAATTGATTGACGTTCTAGAGAAAAGTGCAGCCGCTCCGTATGGCCCCACCGCAGACACGAAATTTACATCTCCGTAACGTTCCGAAATAGAACAGCAGTTTCAAATCGACACGGTACCCGCATAAGATGGTTCCAAAACGGAAACTGTCTTAATCGTGTTCGCGTTCTCTTTGCCGTAGCAGTAGTAGTACTATTGCCAGAAAACCCTTGAAAAAATGGCGCTTCTTAGGCATACTACGTTTTAGTATCTGTAGTACCAGTTCTGAAAACACATGGGTTCCTCGTCCGATTCCGATTGGCTCCCCGGTTGCACAATGATGCGCTGTCAGGCAATGCTGCTGATTAGGCGCCTCCAGGGGAGTCTGGGGCAAATCGAGGAGGCAAGAGGATAACAATGACCACCGTCATGGAAAACCCGACAGTGACCGTCAAAAAGCGGGTGAAGGTACAGAAGGCGCTTCGGGATCGAATCGTTCACGAGCACCTGCCGCTGGTGAAGGCGATCGCCGTTCGGGTCCATGAAAATCTGCCAGTCCACGTTGATTTGGACGATCTGATTCAGGCCGGCGTGTTAGGGCTGTTCGATGCGGCAGGCAAGTACAACCCGGAAAAGAAGGTGGTCTTTCACAGCTACGCCAAGCATCGCATCAAGGGAGCGATTCTGGACAGCCTGCGGCAGCTCGATTGGGCCTCCCGCGACCTTCGCCGTCGGCACAAGCAGGTCGAGGCAGTTACGCGCGATCTGTCTGCACAGCTTGAGCGCATGCCGACCGAAGCGGAAATCGCCGAAAAGATGGGCGTCGAGGTGGACCGGTGGCGTCAAATGGTGGTGGAGCTGCGGACCGTCGGCCTGATCTCGGCGTCGGGACGCGGCGGAGAACGCGACGCGGCGCCTGCCCCTGAGTTCCCGGCCAAACAGGAATTCCAACCTGATTCGATGTGCGCTAAAGAGCAGCTCCGGCAAGTCCTGATGGGTGCCATGAGCACGCTTCCCGAGCGCTATCAGAGAGTCGTCGTCATGTACTACACCAACGACATGACGATGAAAGAGATCGGCGGCTTGCTCGGTATTAACGAAAGTCGCGTTTCTCAGATCCACAAAACCGCGCTTGAGAAAATGGCGACGGTCCTTCAGGCGAACGGTATCCATTCAAGCGGCGCGTTCTGAACAATCCAGCTCAGCCCAGGCCGCGAATCACAGCCTCCGTGAATTGAAACGTCGAGGCGTTTCCGCCGACGTCCGGCGTCAAAAAGCGGCCCTCCGAAAACACAGTCTCGATCGCCTTCTGCAGCCGGACCGACGCGTCGCCCTCGCCCAGGTGTGCCAGCATGAGCGCCGCCGATTGCATGAGGGCGGTCGGATTGGCCAACCCCTTCCCTACGATGTCGGGCGCGGTTCCGTGAACCGCCTCAAACACCGCGTGCTTTTCGCCCAGGTTCGCTCCCGGAACGATGCCCAGCCCGCCGACCAGGCCGGCCGCCAGGTCCGACACGATGTCTCCGTAGAGATTTGGCAGCACGAGCAGATCGAACGAATCCGGCCGCATCACCAGTTGCATACAGGCGTTGTCGACGATGAGCTCGTTGTAAGCGATCTCGTGGTAAGTCTCGGCGACCTCCCGGCAGCAGCGCAGGAACAGACCGTCGCTCATCTTCATGATGTTGGCTTTGTGAATCGCGGTTACCTTCTTACGTCCGGCCTTCCGCGCGTAATCGAAGGTCGCGATTGCAATCCGCGACGAAGCGGCTTTCGTGATGATCTTCAGGCTTTCGACCACACCCGGCACCACCTCATGCTCGAGTCCCGAATAAAGGTCCTCCGTGTTCTCGCGGAAAATGACCAGATCAATCCGGTCGTTCTGAAAACGGGTTTTCAGCCCGGGCAGCAGTTTGACCGGGCGAAAGTTCACGTACAAATCCAGCCGCTTGCGTAGCGCTACGTTGACGCTTTGATGGCCGCCGCCGATCGGGGTTGCCACCGGACCCTTGAGACCGACATGCGTGCGGTCGAGCGATTCGATCACGCTGTCAGGCAGCACATGACCGGTTTCCAGAAACGCCATGGCGCCGGCCTTCACCGTGTCCCACTCGATGCGGACGCCGGTCGCCTCTACCGCGCGCACCGTCGCCGCAGTCACCTCCGGCCCGATTCCATCGCCCGGGATCAGCGTGACAGGGTGTGGCATTGCCACCATTATACGGACGGTTTCCCTACTCGCTGCGCAGCGCCAATGCAGGATCCATCCGGCTCGCGCGACGCACGGGCATGTACGCCGCGACGAGCGTCACCACCAAAAAGAACACCAGCACCGAGGCGTACATCCACGGTGAGCCCTCCACCGCGGTGCTCGAAAGCGTACGCACGATGTTCCTGGTCGCAAGTCCCAGGCCCAAACCACAGGCCAACCCCGCCGCCACCCAGGCCGTAGTCGTTCCCAGGACCGTTTTCACGACGTGGCCGCGTGTCGCGCCCAGCGCAATGCGAATCGCGATCTCGCTGGTGCGCTGCGAAACCAGGCACGAAATCACGCTGTACATCCCGGCCGCCGCCATGGCAACGGCAAGCATCGCGAAGGCGCCGATGAGGAACACGTGAAACCGCGGCTCGCTCACCGCGTCCGCGATCATCTCGTGCATCGTCATCACGCCAAACACGGCCTGGTCGGAGTTGGAAGACTGAACCGCCGCCTTCACCAGCTTCACCAGATGCGCCTGCGGGATCGCCGAACGCACGACCAAGTAGACGTTCGGCCAGGCAAGCTGCATCGATGACAAATAGACCTCGGGTTGCGGCGCGGTTCGCAGCCCGCGCGTCCGGACATTGCCGACCAGCCCTACAATCGTGATCGGCGTGCCCGGCTCGTAAATCTGCTTGCCGACGATGTCCGCGCCAAACCCAAAGCGGCGCGCGAATTCCTCATTTACGATTGCGACCGTCGCGTAACGGCCCGCATCGTCATCGCGGAACGTCCGCCCGGCGAGCAGCGGAATCCGCAGCGTGCGGAAGTAATCCGGACTGATCTTGTGGCCGTCTCCAATCACTACCCGGCGCGCGCCGCTCTCATCGGTCACGCCGACCAGTTCGCTCGGTCCACCTCGCGCCGGGCGCAGCGGCGGGCCCGTTACGGTAGCGGCGGAATCCACACCCGGAATGGCTGCGATCTTCTGGACATACTCCAGAAGCACTCGCCCCACTTTCGGATCGCCTTCGTTGTGCATCGCCGGTAGCTTCACCTGCATCGCCAGCACATGATTAGGATCGAAACCCATGGGCGTCGAAACCAGCGTCCACAGATTCTGCGCCACCAGCCCCGCGCCACACAGCAGAAACACCGACAGCGCAGCTTCAATCGCGATCATCGCGTGTCGCCAACGATTGCCCTCGCCCGTCGTGATGCGAGCGTTGAGGGCCGGTCCCGGTGTCCACTGACTCCCTTTTACCGCCGGGATGATGGCGAATACTACCGACGAAATCAGCGATATTGCCAGAGTGAACCCGATCGCGCGCAAGTCCGAATGGGCCGACTCGAGCAGCGGACTGCGCACCGGCAGCGCAGCCACCAGCAGACGCGCGGTCCAGCTTGACGCGAGCAGCCCGGCTGCCCCGCCGCATGCCGCCAGCACCACTCCCTCCAGAAGGAATTGCCGGATCAGGCGGAACCGGCTCGCGCCCACGGCTGCGCGAATCGCGACCTCCCGGGTGCGCCGCAGCGAGCGCGCCAACAGAAGCTGCGCCGTGTTCGCGCACGCGATCAGCAACAGCACTCCGGCGCCTCCCAACAGCAGCCACAGCAGAGAGCGTTGCGTCCCGACGATGGCGTCGCGCAGCGGGAGCGTTTCGAAGGTGAAGCTCGGTCTTCCGGGAAAGGTCCGGTAATTCGAGGGATTCTCGCGCACCAGATCGCGTGCTATGCTCCGCATTTCCGCTTCAGCCTGGTTGTGTGGGACGCCTTCACGCAGCCGTGCGACCACGCGAACCGGCACACCGCGCCCGCCTCCGCTCGAACGAACCGGGACGGCGAGTTCGATCGGATACGAGACGTAGATGTCGACGCGCTCCGGAATGCGGAGTGTCGGATAGTCGAAATGGAACCCGGGTGGGAGGACGCCGGCAACCAGAGCCAGCTCGCCATCGAGCCGCAGCGTGCGGCCAACCACTCCAGGGTCCGCTCCCATGCGCGAGCGCCAGAAAGTGTCGCTGAGAACCACCGCAGGCGTGCGGCCGGGCTGATTCTCTTCGTCGAGTAAGGTCCGTCCTAACGAGGCGCTCACGCCGAACACCGGGAAAAAGGAGGCTGTAACGCGCGCCGCGAAGACGCGCACGGGCTCGCCCGACCCGGTGACCTGCATGTCACGGTGCTCGGCAAACGCGATCTGTTCGATGGTTCGGCTGCGCGCTCGAATCTCGAGAAACTCGGAAGTGCTCGCATTCGAGCCGTTGTTCTCTCGGATGGTGATCAGCCGTCCGGCGTCCCGATAGGGCAGCGGGTCGAGGAACGCGGCCTTTAGCAGAGTGAAGATCGCTGCGTTGCCGCCGATCCCGAGCGCCAGTACCATCACGATCAGGGCGGAAATTCCCGCGTCGCGCCGGAGCAGAGTGACGCCGTGACGGAGATCCTGCAGAGGAGAGGTCAGCCACCGAACCACGCGATTTCCCTCCAGCAATCCACCAATCCAACCATTTAATTGTACTAGTCTACCAGTACACTCGTCAAGCGGTATTTTAC
>JBOGMR010000352.1:0-5650 GCA_050746825.1 Bryobacteraceae bacterium
CCTGTCGGACGATTTCTTCGTCGACTCGCTCCACCGCGCCTCGCCGCAAAAGGCGCGCGAGGAAGTCGCGGCGGGGTTTCACTCGCGTCCGGACAAAACAGCCAACATCCTCGCACCGGTCGAGACGCAGTGCGAGTGGCTGCGCCTCGCCGGCTTCCACGACGTCGACTGCTACTTCAAAGCGTTCGAACTGGCTGTGTTCGGAGGGCGGAAATGACGATCGCGCTTGTCGCCCTGCTTGCCGCCGCCGAACTGCGCGTGGTGTCCGAGTTCCAGCGCGTCGACTCCAACGGTCAGGTAATCGCCGCCGACCGCGTCGAGCGCCCGCGCGAAATCCTCTCGCCTTTAGTCGCCCGGAACGCGTACGCATCGTTCCGCATCCTGGTCACGATCACCGATGACCGGCCCTACTCGCTCCACATTGGACAGAACCCGGAAGACGCCGTACGCGTCACCGTCTATCGAGAAATCCACGAGCAGCACGGCAACCAGTCCATCCCTGACCGGCTCGAGCCGGTGAAGCTGCCCTACGCAGGCCGCATCGCCTCTGGCACGACGCATACGTTTTGGCTCGACCTGTGGGCCGAGGTAAACGCGCCCGTGCGCCGCATCAAAGTCGAACCGCAGCTCGACCTCGGCGGCGGCGAATGGCGCACCTATCCGATGGAAGTCCGCGTGATTGCCGCGCGTGCGCCGCCCATCATGCAGCCATCGGCCCCGCTGCCGCGACCCACCGCAGCAGCGGATGCATCCGTCGATGGCCCGCTGCGGCAGTTTCTTTGCGGCAAGGTCGAGATGGGCGCCGGGCGCGCGCTCACCACCCGCCGCCTGCTCCGGCGCAACGCGCTTCAGGACATGGCGCTCGCATTGCGCCTCGATGCCAAAGATGAGGTGGAGCGCATCGCCGCGCCCACGGGCCGTACGGCGTGGTGCGCCGTACCGTGGAAGCCGCACGAGGGGGGACCTGAATGGTATCTCCGCGTCCGCGATTTCCTCTACCGCTCCGCCAGCTTCTGATACACGCCGCGCGCCTGGTCAAACTGACCCAGCACGTGCGCGCGCTCCTTTTCCGAGCGCCACCAGGGCCACGCATCCGCCATCGGACGGAGCTTATCGATCCAGCGCGTGAAGTACTGCGCCGCTTCCGTCTTGCGAATCCGCGCGCCGCCCACCTCGATGCGAATCACATTGGTCGCCGCCTGCGGAAACTCCGCGTCCAGGTACCGGAACGGCGGGCCCTCCACATAAAGCGACAGCCAGCAGCTCTCGCTCACTTCGACTTCTTCCCGAAACGTCCCCGTGCCGGGCAGCTTCTTCCACACGTCGCCATTGCGGTGAATCACGATCGTCGAGAGCGGCGCGATCGACTCGACCCACGCTTCGATCTTCACCTTGCCCGCAGCGTTCAGCGTCACCGTCTCCCCCGGGAGCTTGCCGTTCACGCGCAAATCAAGCAGCGGTCCGGTCGAAAAGTACGTGCGCCCCGCACGCACCGCATCGAGCCACGAACTCAGCTCGAAGCCTGAGCCGATGTGCGCGTACGTTCGTACGCTGCCGATCAGCTTGGTTCGATGCAGATTGCTGATCGAATCTTCGCCCCCGACCGGCGCCACTTTCAGATCGAGATTCCGCGCCTGGTGCCACACCCGCAGCGACGACCGCGATGAGCCCGACCACTCCAGGCAATCCACCGTTCCCAGCGCCGCGTCCACGGGAAACGCCTTGCCTCCGCCCAGATCTTTATCGAGCGGATCGGCGTCGCCATAAAACGCGTGTACGTACCCCGTGATCGCGCCCTGCGCGCGCGCCTTTCGGAACATGTCCGTGTTGCTCGGATACAGGCTCTCGATGCCCGTGCCTTCGTATCCGGTCGTGAACGGCGAGATCAGATGATCCTTCAGCGCCAGGAAGAAAACGTGCCCGTAAAACGGCGGCCGATATTCTTCGCCGAAGTGAATCATGCCCGTATCGCGCCCGAAAAAACGGTGGTCGAGAATCCGGTTGTCCTTGTTCGCCACCAGGTTCATGATGGCGTCCATGCCCTCCGCGTTCGCCATGCGCCGCAGGTTGTCCGGCGTGTTGCGCAAGTTGCCGCCATAGTTCATATGGACATGCGTCGACGCGCTGTACCAGCCCTTCGCCGACGCTTTCGTCTTGGGCTCGAGAGAAATCGTCACTTCCTCCGCGGCCTTCGCAGCCGGCGCCACGACCGTCTTGCTCGCGGGCTGGTAATCGAATCCGTGAACCGCTTCGATCGTCATCGTGCCCGGCGGCACATCCACCGTGTACGCGCCCTCGGTGTGAAAGCTGTGGAGCGTCGAGCGGCCGATGCGCGAGTACGCGTTCGCGGGCGGGTAAAACTTTCCGTCCGCCGCCACGCCGTGAATGCGCGCTGGAATCATCCTGCCGGTCTTTCCGTCGATCACCGTCACGCGCAGCCGGCCCATCGGCCGCTTCCACCTCTTCTCCTGAATCGCGATCAGGCGCCGCTCGCCGCCGTATGTTTCGAGCAGCGCAAGCTGGGGCAGGCCGGTCTCGTTCGAAATGTACGCGATCCACTCCCCGTCCGGCGACCAGCGCGGATGAAACGAATCGTGCGAGCCGAATGTCAGCTTGTACGGCGCGCCGCCTTCGAGCGGAATGACGTAGAGATTGCTGAACTCGTCCGCTGCCCCCGCGGTCGAAGAGTACAGAATCCGCTTGCCGTCGATCGATACATTCGGCCGCGTCCGATAGAGCGTCTGCTCGGAGAGTACACGCACGGCCTTGCGGGCGCCACCGGGCTCGACAGGCATCCGCCACATGTCACCTGAGCCCAATGGCACGCCGCGGTTCGACACAAAGACGATCTGCCTGCCGTCCGGCGTCCACGCCGGCTGCGTCGCGATGTCCCACTCACTGAAATACAGCCGCGCGCGCGGGTACTTGTTGTCCGGCGTCAGCGCGACTTCCTCGCCCGCCCATTTCCCCTCCCGGATCGGGCGAACGTAAATGTTGAAGTGCCCTGTGGGCCGCGTCGACACGTAGGCGAGGCTACGGCCGTCGGGCGAGAACACCGGATCGAGATAAATCTGGTCATCGGACGTCAGCGCGTGCGACTCACCCGTCTCCACGTTCAGGATTTCAAGCTGGATCGTCTTGGCGTCGTCATCGGCCGTATACACAAGCCAGCGGCCGTCGGGCGACCATGCCGGCGACGAATGATACTTCCTGTTATATGTCAGCTCCTGCGCCGCGCCGCTCGCCGGATTGACCCGCCAGATCGAACCCAGCATCGCCACCGCAATCGACTTCCCGTCGGGCGACCATGCCGGAGCCCACGGCGTCGACGACGGCGCCGGTGGGATGTAGTAATTCTGCACGTATTGATCGGACGGTTGGGAGGCCGGATACACGACTGTGTAGCCGAATTGTTGAGCTAGAAGCGCTTGCGTCAGAAGGCCAAGCAGGAGCAGTGGACAAGCCATCCAGGACATGGTACACCCCCCAATGGTCCCGGAAAGTGGCCCACTGCCCCTGCCTGAAAGGAATTCAAGCGTGAGCCGTGTTTGCCCGTGTCATTGTCTTGCTGAGTAGCGCTGCCCGATCTGCCGCTTCTTCAATGGCCTCCGCGTAGCGGCGAGCCGGGCCTGCCAACGTCGGGTCGCACAAGATCATCTCCGTGTAACCCATGATCACGGTGAGCAGATTGTTGAATTCGTGAACGACGGTCGCGTTGATTTCCACCTTCTCTCCTCCTTGAGACATGGCGGTTGGCAACCCTATCGCATGCCGAGTGCCATTTTGCACAGAGCCGCAAAATGCTCCATTTCTCAGCCCGTTAAGAGGCCTGTTGAACGTGCGTAACATCACAGAATGTGTAGGAACTACATGGAAAAACCTCTACAGTACTGATAGGATAGACCGTACTAAGGTGGTCCTATATCTCTTCTCTGATGAGTCAGTTGCCCGCCCGTGGCTCGTCTTCGACAATTGAGTTCCGATGCTTCGACGCCCAATTCCTGGCTTCCTGTGTAGCCTCCCAATTGGGCTCGGCAGCCCCACCCGCGCCTCCGCGTTGGGTGCCAGACCCGAGCGTACGGATCTCCCATTCGGGATAGGGAGCGGCTGCTCGCCGTCTTTGGACGACCTCGCTGCGCTCGGCTACAGTGGAGCGCGGAAAACCGCAGCGTGACGGCGCGGGATTTTGAATAGAGGGCAGCGGGATCAAATCTTCGGCTTCGGCGGCGGCAGCTCGCGCGCCGCCACCTGGGACTCGAACCCGGTCCGCGCGTGACTGCCGTCGCAGAACGGCTTGTTCTCCGACTTGCCGCAGCGGCAGAGCGAAATCACCGTGCGGCCTGCGAGCCCGAAAGCGGCTCCCGCAGCGTCGCAGATCTCAAAATCTCCTTCGATGCGAAGAGGACCATTATTCAGGGGCGTGATTTTCGTTGGCATTTCCCCGATGGTACCAAAGCCGTGGCGGCCCCGCGGGCCTCGGCGGCCTTCAGGCCGCCTAAGAATCCTCTTACCTACTTTTTGGTCTCGGGCTTAGCCGGCGGCGTCTCGGGCTTCTTCTTGCCTTCATCCACCACGTCGCCGAACTTGATATCGACGCTGCTCTTGAACTGCTTGTAATCCTCGTACTTCACGGTCATGCGAAGCTTCACGTCCGAAGTCTGAAAATGCAGCGTGTCGTCCGCGCGGGTGTAGGTCGGAAACCAGTACTTGCCGTCGATCTGCTCGCGGTACGTCTCAAAGCGCGGGAACTGCTGGTCCGTGCCCTTCTTGATGACGCCGACGCCTTTGCCGTACGTCTTGACGATCTGCAGGTCGCGATCGTCCACCCAGATCTGGCCTTCAAAATAGCGCTGCCCGGGCTCCATCTTCTTCGGCTTGACGGCGAACAGGTAGCAGGGAATCTCGTCGGCATTCTGCTTGCCGAGGTACCGGATATCGTACTTCGGAATCTCCGCCGTGGTCAGCACGAACGGCTGCACATTTCGCAGGTCCTGTTCGTCCTCTGGACTCAATTGCACCATGTGCAGCGTCGACACCGGCGCCCGCACCACCTTCTCAGACCGCTTGCCATCGGCGGAGAAGATGATGTCCGACACCATCTCGTGCTTCCCGCCGGGCGCGCCGCTTACCGCAAATTCGGCGACGCGCAGGGTCTGACGGTACGTGTAGTTTTCCCTGGCTTTCGCAAACTCCGCTTCTTTTGCGGCGAACTTGCGAATGATTTCTTCCGGCACCACATCTTTCGTGTCGGCCGCGGCCAGAGCCAGCGGCAATGCCATCCAAAGTCCGATCTTCATAACCTTCACCCCAGCAACTGTTTTGCAATGGTCACAAGCTGAATGTTGCTTGTGCCTTCGTAGATTCTGCCGATCTTGGCGTCGCGGTACAGTTTCTCGACCGGATACTCCCTGGTGACACCGACCCCTCCGAACACTTCGATGGCTTTCGACGCGATCTTCTCGGCTGCCTCTGAAGAATAATACTTGGCCATCGCCGCTTCGGTTACAAAAACCTTTCCCGCGTCGCGGAGCCGCGCCGCATTGTAAACCAGCAGGCGCGCCGCCTCGAGCTCGGTCGCCATCTTGGCCAGGTCGAACTGCACGCCCTGAAACTCGGCGATCGATTTGCCGAACTGCTTGCGCTGCTTGGA
>JBOGMR010000353.1:0-2331 GCA_050746825.1 Bryobacteraceae bacterium
GGTGCATAGTCTGCACTTCCAGGACAAGTGGCAGGTCTCGCCTCGCCTCACGGCCGACCTGGGTCTACGCTGGGAATACTGGCCGTCGAGCAAGCCGCGTTTTCCCGGCGGCTTTTCCAATTACAACTGGACCAACAACACCATCGAACTGGCCGGGATTGGCAGCATTCCGATGGACCTTGGCGTCGAAAGCCAGCCGAAGAGCTTCGCACCGCGGCTCGGCCTGGCCTACCGGATCAACTCGAAAACCGTGATCCGCGCGGGCTTTGGGATGAGCTACAATACCCGCTTCATCGCGAACTACGGGTTCCCGGTCCGGCAGCAGAACACGTTCAATCCGCCAAATACCTACACCGCCGCCGGATCCATGGCTGCCGGCATTCCGCCTCCGGATTTCGTCGTAATCCCGGCCAGTGGGATCATCGATCCTGCGCCCCCGACGGCGAGTGTCTCAGTCACCAAGAAAGACCTGCCCCACTCCTATGTGGAATCGTGGAACATCGCTTTGCAGCGCTCTCTGCCCGGAAACTTTGCCGTGGAAGTAACCTACGTCGGGAACCATGTCCTTAACCAGCAGACGGGATGGAATTTCAATGCAGCATCTCGCCTGGGGGGCGGCACTGCCTCACAACCGTTCTTCGCGCGGTACGGCAGGTCGGCTGCCGTGAACATTGATATCGGGACGCACCAATACTATGACGCGCTGCAGGTGAAGTTCGACCGGCGGTTTTCCAACGGCTTCATGCTTACCACCGCGTACACGTATAGCAAGTCGATTAACTTCGCTCCACGCCAGTACTTCGATCTGCTGCGGGACAAGGGCCGGACCAACTTTGACCTCACACATGTGTTCACACAGGCCTATGTCTACGACTTGCCGTTCGGCCGGAGCAAACGATGGGGTCAGTCCGGTCCGCTTCGCTGGGCGCTCGGTGATTGGCAGGTGAACGGGCTGTTGCTCCTCCAGACCGGCCGTCCGCTAAACCTCGCGTATTCCAGCACCAGCTTGAATGCGCCGGGGCACAACAACCAACCCGACCTGGCCGGCGCGGGCAAACCGGAAGTGTACGGCAAGGTGGGCGTGGGCCAGCTCTGGTTTGACACCAGCCGGTTCGCTGCGCCGGCTCCACTGACTTTCGGGAATGTGGGCCGGAACATTTTGAGTGGTCCCGGTGTCGCTAACCTGGACCTGTCGGTGTTCCGCCGGTTCAAATTGACCGAACGATTTAATCTGGAGTTCCGCGCAGAGTCGTTCAACTTCAGCAACACGCCCCACTTCGCTAACCCTGGCACTACGTTCGGAAGCGCAACTTTTGGCCAGGTGACAGCGACCGAGGACTTCATCAGTTCAGCCACCGATACCGACAACCGAAAGATCCAATTCGGATTGAGGCTGTCCTTCTAATCAGGTTTCGAGCGGAGACCTTACTCGCGGAAGAACAATCCTTGTCGTCATCCAGTGCCATCTGCCGCGGACAGGAACCGCGTGGAAGACCACCCCCTGACTCGATCTGCTTCGGCGCGATCGGCGAGGGACTGGGCGACAGCCGCTACTCTCTTCCTGTGTGATTCTTTCGTTCAATACTTCACGCCGGCTTTATCCCGACGCAATCCAGACTAAAACGTGCGGGCCACGCGCAGCGTCAGAACAGCAGCTTAAGCGCGAACTGCAGGATGCGCGGGTCGGCGGTGCTCGAAACACGCCCGAAGTTGCCGCTGCCGGTGTCGCGGCCCGGTAGGCTCCAATTCGCATGATTGGGCGCGTTGAAGAACTCGGCGCGGAACTCGGTGCTGACCCTCTCCGTGATGTGGGTCACTTTGCGAATCGACGCGTCGAAAGCGATCAAGCCGGGTCCGGTGACCGTGGAGCGGCCAGCCGTGCCGTATCGGACGTCGCCGGAGACCAGCGATTCGGGTACGGGATAGCACTCCGTCTTGAAAAACCTCTCGATGGTCTGCTCGCCGCGCGGGATGTTGGGGTTGCAGACCAGATCCGGGCGCAGGGCGCCGTCGGTGCCGACGCTGCCAGGATCGCCGCTGCGGCGCACGGTAATCGGATATCCGGACTGCAAGGCCAGAATTCCATCGAGAGCCCATCCGCCGATGAGCAGGTTCACCAGTCCCGATGCGCCGCCACCCATCGCCTTACCGCGGCCGAAGGGTAACTCGTATACGGCTGCCGTGGTGAAGCGGTAGCGATGATTCTGGTCTGCGAGACCCTTATCCGCTCTTTTGTCGAATATGTTCTGGATGCGATTCCCGGTGCCGTTCGATCCTCCCGAGTCGAAGCCAGTGGCATCGGAGATCGCCTTCGACCATGTGAAGGTGCTG
>JBOGMR010000354.1:0-5687 GCA_050746825.1 Bryobacteraceae bacterium
AACGCGAAGTTGGGACATCTACCGGGAATCGCCGACCGGACAAATTTTGGACGGGAGTTGGTGGAGGCGATTGAGGCTGTCGTTCGGACTAAGAGGGACTGACAGTCCAGCGCGTGCTGAATGCTCCACAGACGGAGGAGGGAGTGGAACCTGCTCGTCTGTTTAGGCGGAGGCTCAGGACGGGTTTTGTAGGCCTCGATGCACTGGTCGCAAATATACACTCGAGGGCCATGCGACGGGGAGGCGATCAGTTTTCGAACCGCGAGGTGGCTCTTGTTGCAAAACGAGCAACGCAGGGAATCAGTCGAGTCGGCGTACTTCATGGGAGCCTCCGTTACACGGGCAGAAGACGCTTCGGCGCCCGTTTGCGCCACGCCGTTCGCAAAGCGTCTTTGAGAACGCCGGGCGTGACCTTCGCCAGGCGCACACGCGTGGAGCCTTGCAGGCCCCATCCGCCGGGAACGGGCGAAAAGACTTCGGGCGCGTCGAGCACCATCCCGGCCTGCTGTTCCGGCGTGAGCAGCAGCACGCCATAACCTTGGCGCTCGTAACCGAGCGTCGCGAAAATTTTTCCTCCAACGCGGAAATCGGCGTGCCCGAAATGCGAGCCTTCGATCGCTTCAGGCAGGCTGAGAGCGATGCGTCGAAAGCCGGCTGCGGTCACGATGCCAGTCTACTATTTTCGGTCCATCACGCGGCGGATCTGGGGTTCGCCGCGCATTTCGCCCATGTACATTTCGACGGTTTGCGTTTTACCGCCGGCGGACAGCGCGCGCACTTCGGTCATGCTGAGACCGCGGTCGCCGGTCACGACGGTGATGAGCTTCGCGCCATCCCAGCGCGTCTTGGAGCGAAATTCGTTTCCGTTGATCGCGTTGAGATTTTCCCGATTGTCCATCGTCAGCTTCATGTAGATGGTCGAGGTTCCGCGCGGGTCCTCGGTAGTGGTGGTGATGATCAGCGACGGTTCCTTGTGCTCGATGGTGTCGACGTGGCTCTTTGGCGCGGGCATGTGCCCGAAGCTGCTCTTGGCGGCATTGGTCTCCCAGCGCCCCGAGAAATCGGGCTTCTTGTTTTAAGCGAATAGCAGAACGGCTGCGAAAATCAGAACGGCAAGCTTACGCATAGTGACTCCTTGATTACTCCTGCTTCAGGCAGGCCATCGGATCGGTTTGCGACGCGCGGTACGCGGGCGCGAGCGAGGCTCCAAGCATCACGGCCAACAACAGGCACGCGGCCCAGAAGAGGCTGAGAGGATCCATCGGGCTGACTCCGAACAGCAACGTCGCGAGGAACCGCGCGCCGGCCCACGACACGGCGAGTCCGGCGGCGAGTCCGGCAAGCGCGAGGGCGCTCGCGCGCCAGACTATCATTCGCAAAATGTTTCCGGAGGTAGCGCCGAGAGCGATGCGGATAGCGATCGGGCCGCGGCTTTGTGCGGCGATGTAGGCGATGAGCCCGTACAGCCCGCTGGCGGCCATCATCACGGCGAGCAGCGCCAACGCGCCGAGCAGCAGCGCTCGCAATCGCTGCGGCGCGATCCATTCGGAAAGCCGCTGCTCCATGGTTTTGGCGCTGGCGAGCGGAACGCCGCGATCGAGCCTGGCGATCACCCGGCGCGCCGATTCCACCAGGAGCGCGGGATCGGAGTCAGAGCGGAGAGCGAGGGTCGCGAATCGGAAGCTGCTCGCAGTGCGGTACGGACGATAGATCATCGGGCCTGGCTCCTGATCGAGAGCTGTGTACCTCGCGTCTTCGACGACGCCCGCGATCGTCAGCCACGGCGCGGGTGCTTCCGCGAATCCAAGCTTGATCTTTTGTCCGGCGGCGAGCCGGCCGGGAAAGAAGCGGTCGCGCAAGGATCGATTGATGACGACGGCTGTGCTCTGAGCCGCTTCGTCGAAATGGTCGAACGCGCGGCCTTCGAGGAACGGGATGCCAAAAGTCGCCCAGTAGGACTTGTCGACGAAGTTTATCTCGACCCGATGGCGCTCTCCCTGGCCGGGCGTCCATGCGTTTTCGCCCTGGGCCGTGATGATGGCTCGCGCAGGCGGTGCGCCGGCGAACGGAACGGCTGAGGCGAAGGTGACCGCCCTAATGCCCGGCGTCGCGCGGAGGTGATCGAGCGCCGTGCCGAAGAAGGCGGTCTGGCGATCGATTTGCCGGTAACCAGATGATGGAAGTTGTAACGAGAACGTCAGCAGGTTTGTCGCGTCGAATCCAAGATTCGTGCTTTGCAGGCGCCCGAGCGTGCGAGTCATCGCGATACCGGCGACGAGCAGAGCGAAGCTGAATGCAACCTGAGCGGCGACGAATGCGGCACGGACGCGCGACACGCTTCGAGTGCGCCGGAGGTCGAGCGCCGGCGCCAGTCCGAAGAACAGCGCGACTCCCGTGGCGGTCAGCGCCGTGAACAGGAGAACCGTCGCGTCCAGGGTGAGCGGGCGTCCGGCGGTAAGATTGGCAGGCACGATGGAGTGGATTGCATGCACCGCCCAAACGGCAAGGAGCAGCCCCAGCAGCGCCCCGGCGCCGGTGAGCACGAGACTTTCGGTGAGCAGTTGACGCACCAGGTGCGCGGTCCCGGCTCCCAGCGCGCGGCGAATCGCGATCTCGGGACGGCGGAATGCGGCGCGCGCCAGCAGAATACCGGCGATATTCGAACACGCGATGAGGAGTATCAAAAAAACTGAGCCCATCAGGACGAGCCAGCCGTTGCGGAGCCCCCCGACCATCCACTCTTGGAGCGGCACAACGCGAATCTGGCTTCCGGCTGGTTTGGAGGGCATGCCGCGGCCGGTCTGTTGCGAGATGGCGGCGAGCTCGGCTGCGACCGCTTCGATTGTTTTGTCGTGGCGCATGCGGCCGATCACGCGAATGAGTTGAATCATGCCGCCCTGTCGTTCGCGCACCGGATCGAGCGCGAGCGGCAGCCACATGTCAACATACTGCGGGAACCGAAAGGAGGCGGGAGCGACGGCGATGACTTGGTACGGCCTTCCGTCGAGCGTGATCGATTTACCGATGACGAGTGGATCGGCTCCGAAGCGGCGCTGGAACAGATCGGCAGACAGAATCGCGACACGTGCGGCGCCGGAGCGGTCGTCGCCGGGTGAGAAGAATCGCCCGATTTGAGGCGCGACGCCGAGAAGCGGGAAGAAGTCGTGCGAGACGGTGCCGGCCTGGATTTTCTCCGCCGTTTCGCCGGAGGTCAGCGTGAAGTCGCCGAGTCCGTAGGCGGCCACTCGTTCGAGGGTCTTGGTTTGGTCGCGCCAGTCGAGGAAGACCGGGCTGACGACCAGGGACTGCTTGAGCTGCGGGTAATACTCAGTGAGTGCGAGCAGACGTTGCGGCTCGGGGAAGGGAAGTGGCTTGAGCACGACGGAGTGGATCACGCTGAAGAGGGCGGTGTTGGCGCCGGTGCCGAGTGCGATGGCGAGGATGATGGATGCAGCGAAGGCCGGACTTCGGCGGAGGGTGCGCGCCGCAGTCATTTCGGTGCGGTGAGCGCTTCGGCCATCCAGCGGCCGGAAATCTCGGCGCCCAGAACCGACTCTGCAGCGTAGACGGAGCCGTGCCCGCGAGGGCAGACGACTTCGAGGCCGGCATGATCGAGCAGGATTCGTCCCGGGGCGCCGATTCGCACGGGCAGGCTCATGCGATGCAGGCACACGCGGCAGCGCATCCGTTGATCGAGCCGGCTCCAACGGAGTATGGCGCCGGATCCGAAGAGGAACAGCCACGCCGAAACGGCTTCATGAAACCAGAGTGCGTTTCCGGTTGGACCCAGGCGGGCGGCGCCGGTGAACTCAAACAAAACCAGCAGGAGTGCGATCAGCAGCGTGCCGCACTTGAGCACGAAGAACGCGCGGTAACGTGGAGCCGCCGCGCCCCACAGTCCAACCACAGTCAGAAACAGGAGAGCGCCGATCGCGTAGAGTCGAGCGGCACGGTAGGCGAGCGCCGGAAGGGATCGCACTTCGATAAGCGGGATGAGTGATCTCAGTTGAGCCTCCGCTTGTATGGGTGTCACTCCAGCTCGCAGCCGCGCGACAGCGGTCGAGAGCGGAGGCCAATCGGGCGCGACTGTCCAAACCGGCGGCGTGGCGGAGAGAAAGGAGAACCCGGGAGGCAGCACGCCGGCGAGCTTCATCGGCCGGCCCGCGACGGAGAAAGTCGAGCCGATGATTCTCGCGTCGGCGCGCAGTTCGCGGCTCCAGAATTCAAAGCTGACGAGGAACGCGCCGGCGCCGCCGGAATCGCCGATAGCGGGCGTCGCGCCGAGGACGTGCAGGAAGTTGGCGCTGATGCTTGCCGCTTCGATCTCGCGGGCGCCCGCGGAAAACGCCAGCGCGGCGCGATAGGGATGATAGGAAGCCACTCCTTCGAAAGCGCGCGAGCGCTCGAATGCATCGAGATGCTGGCGCCGTACGCCGAGGCGCTGGCCCATGAAAGGGCCGGTCTGCGAGAGTACCGCCAGCCGTTCGGAATCGCGATAGGGAAGACCGCTCAACAAGCGGCGCGTTACGGTGAATCCGTTGCTCGTGAGCGCAATCACGGCAATCGGAAAAATGCAGAGCGCGAGGCAGAATGCCGGGCGCGCGCGGAGCTCTTCATCCGTGAATCGCAGGTGGAGAGCATCCGGGAACGCGCCGGTCGCGTGGCGGAGGAGTCGCGGCCGGGTTTTCCAATAGCAGAGCTCACCCTCCCATTCGCGCCGCCAATCCTCGCGAAGCGCGGCCGGTACGATCCGGCCCGCGATCCAAAGGACAACCCGGCAGGCGAGGGGCAAGGGTGAGATCACCGCGACACTTCCTCTTTCGACTCGAACTCGGGCAGGCGGTAGCGCGCTTCGGCTTCTTTGAGGATCTGGGCGCCCGATCGGGTGAGTTCATAGTATTTCCGTGCCGGTCTCTGCGCGGCCGCCGCCGTCCTGGGCCCCTCCCATTTCGAGCGGACAAGGCCGGCCTTCTCGAGGCGGCGCAGTGCGGGGTAGACCGTGCCGCTGGCGAGGCCGGCCGTGTCCATGATGTCGAAGCCATGCGCCAGTCCGGCGTGGATGGCCCTGAGAATCAGGGCCGCGACGTAGGTGAGCTTGGTCTCCGGCACAGCTATGTAGAAGACTCTATACACTATGTAGTGTGCTACATATGGTGCGGGATGTCAATAGGGGCAAAACGCCGGGACGAGTCTCGACGCCGGCGCGCAAGAGTGCTTGCGGCGTCTACAGATCGAGATTCCCGCGGTACAGCATGGCTTTGAGCGGAAATTTTGTTTTGACTTCGACGCCGCCGCTCTTGGTGTAAAAGATGACTTCTTTGTCGTCGAGCTGGATCGGCTGGGCGCCGCGTGGAAAGAAGAACACGATGCTCCGCGTGCGCTGGTGAAAGCCGAGCCGCGCCGGGTGGAGAGGATCTTTGTCCTTACGCTGGAGCGCGGTGATCGCTTTCAGTTGCTCCTGGAGCTGGGCATTGCGGCGCTCGGGATCGGCCGGCTCGGCGCCGGCGGGGCGTCGTGGCGGCGCTCCCAGAGGCAGGTTCGCGACGCTGATGAGGTAGTGGCTGGCCGCGTCTTCATCGATGGGGAGCTTGGAGGCGGCGCGAACGCACGCGGCGCTCTCCCAGCGGACCAGAAGTTTGATTTGCGGGGCGCCGCCGGGCGCCATGTCGCCGCCGCCACCCATACCC
>JBOGMR010000355.1:0-5024 GCA_050746825.1 Bryobacteraceae bacterium
AAAGGCGACCCGGCGGCCGTCGGGGGAAAACTGGGCGTTCCCGTCGACTCGTGTAGATGAGATGGCGATGACCGGGGCAGACAAAGCCGGGACGCCGGGGGCGGAGGTTTCGATGCGCCAGATATTCAGGTCATTGAAGCTGCGAACGTAGACGAGCCGGGGCCGCGTGCCGAGCTGCGGTCGTGAGACCACGGGCATCAACCCGTCCTCGCCCACGAAGGGCAGCCGTGCGGGCGGGCCTTGGCCAGAGATGGCCACCCTCCACAGATTCCTTGCGGCCGAAAAGAGGACTTCTTTGCCATCGGGCATCCACGCTGGGTAGGAGGCGTTCAGCGCGGTAACTGTGAGGTGCCTTGGCTCGCCGCCGGCAGTCAGACCTTTTCCCAGCGCCACCCAGTAAAGCTCACTCGCGCCGAAGCCGAAGAACCGGCGGAACACCAGCGAACGCCCGTCAGGAGAGACGGCCGGGTTGGCGTCGCCGAGGGCAGGGGCCTGCGGGTTCGTTAACTGCCTTTTATCTCCGGTCTCGAGCGAAACTACGAAGAGAGCGCCCGGCTTCCCACTGCCTGGGGAGTCCGTAACGACTAGACAGTTGCTGTCTGGGCACCAGGTAAGGTACGGCGGAAAGATGAAGTTTTCGCGTATCTGGATCTCGACCAGTCTGCGCTCTGGCCCGCCCAGTGGGGGGATCAGGAGCAACTCGCTTTTGCCGACATGGTCGAACCGGGATGACGGTGATGAGAACTGACCGCAAAGGAAGGCGATCCAACGGCCGTCGGGTGACCAGACCGGGTTGTAGTCCTGGCGCGGGTCGGTGGTCAGCCGCAAGGGAGAGCCGGAGCCGATCTGTTGCACGTAGATGTCGGCATTATCCTGCTTGGGCCCGGTCCACATGAACGCCACATGGTTGCCGTCGGGGGAAAACGAGGGATACCATTCAAAGCCGGGAAACGTAGTGACAGCGACGGCGCGAAGCGCCTCCGCGCGCTGCGGCGCTCGCCACACCTGCCACGCGAAGAAACCGGCGACCAGCAGCACCGGCAGCAACGCGGCCCAGGCCCAGCGCCATCGCGACGGCGCCCGCGCTGCCGGAGGCTGCGCTTGCGTCCCGGAAGCCGACTCTTCCTTGAGTTCCTCAAGCGCCAGCTTCACGTCGCCCATGTGTTGGATGCGGCGTTCGGGATCTTTTCGCAAACAGCGGCTGATGATCTTTTCTGCCTCGGACGGTATTCCACGCTCAATCTCACTAGCCGATTGCGGCTCCTTGTGCAGAATCGCTGAAAGTGTCGAAATCTTCGTCTCGCCCTGAAACGCCCGGCGGCCCGTCAACATTTCGTACAACACCGAGCCGAATGAGAAAATGTCCGACCGGGCGTCCACCTGCTTGCCTTCGGCCTGCTCCGGTGACATATAGGCGACGGTCCCGAGGATCGTCCCCTCTTCGGTCCGGGCCGGCTGGTTGGGCTTCATTGATTGCGTCGCGGCAAACTCGTCACCGTCCACTGGCTCGGTTAGCTTGGCCAGTCCGAAGTCAAGGATCTTCACCTGATCCTGCTCGGTTACCATCACGTTCTCGGGTTTGAGGTCGCGGTGAACAATTCCTCGGGCGTGCGCCTGCGCCAGCGCGTCGGCCATCTGGACGGCGTAGCGCAGTGCGTCGCTCAACGGCAGCCCACCCTGCCGCAGCAACTCCCGCAACGTCTTGCCAGCCACGTACTGCATCACGATGAAATGCTGTCCCTCGATTTCGGCGATGTCGTGGATGGTGATGATGTTCGGATGGTCAAGCGCGGATGCGGCGCGGGCCTCCTGTATGAACCGCTGCCGGCGGACGGGATCGGCGACGGCCTCAGCCGGAAGGACCTTGATCGCCACCGTGCGGTGGAGGTGCGTGTCGAGCGCTTTGTAGACGACCCCCATGCCGCCCTCACCGAGCTTCGATTCGATCCGGTAGCGGTCGAGCGTCTGGCCGATCATCAGTTCACCGGCAAATTCATCCGCCGCATCAGCTCGTGGAAGCGCGGGTCGTCGTGCAAGGGCTTAAAGGGAGCAGCCCTGAACCAGGGAGTGAAGGGGTGGCGGTTTTTGTATGCCGTTTCCACCCATCGGAATGCGTCATCCTTTTGTCCTAAGGCTGCATAAACGAGGGCTCCAAAAGCATCTGGCGCGGTTTTCTCTCTAGTTCGAGCGCCCTGCGGACTTCCACTGTCGCGTGGTCGTATTGGCCTGCAGCCCAATGGAGGTCGCCCTGCCACGTAGTCCAGAGGGGCGTAAGCGGATCGTTTTTGCAGCGACGGCATATCGCGCACCTCGCGCTCGTAGCGGTTGGCCCACACGTGCCGGGCTCCGTCCAGCTTCAGCTCTTTGGACGGCTGAGTATAGCGCTGCGGGATCAGCCAACGGCCATCACGAGTCGGGATCCACACGTCAATCATCTGCACGGTGGCCAGCTTCTCCAACACCGCCGTCGGTGTCAGGCCCGGCGCATGAATCTGCAAACGGTTCTTCAGCGTGACTTGCAAACAGTACGCCAGAAACGCTATCAGAATGTGCGTGTCCACCCGTTGCTCCAGCCGATGGTAAATCGGGCGAATTCCCAACTCGCTCCTTCAACGAGCGGAACACCGCCTCGATCTGCGTCAACTGCACATAGCGCGTCCTCAGCACTGCCGGATCTTCGGCGGTCAGATTGGACCGCAGCAGGTAGTGCCCGTCGCGTTGCCAGACACCGATACAACCGATCCTGCTCCCGCAGCGGTCGCTGAGCCAGCCACCGCCGGAGAGCCCAATCGCATCCAAGCAGACGAACAGCCTGCAGTGAGCACCTCCTTATTTGCCGTTGAGTCTGGCCGCAAACATGGTTAAGGTGTCTCTCGTCGATTCCAGTCCCTTCGTGGACGCAACCTTGCGGACAACGGCAAGCTTCAGTGCGCCAAAATCGGGTAGCCGTGAGTCGTTTACCTCGATCAGGAAGAATCCGGGTTTGGCCGGATTCTCTGTATCGAGCATGCAATAGAACATCTGCAAGGCGACTCGTATGTAGCGGCTCGCATAGAGTTGCTTGTTCGCGATGATCACGCTCGACGCGCCAAACCCTTTAGGAAAAATCGACACGTGGTTCACTCGTATCGTGGGCCCCTGTCCGAAATCAATCTTCTCCCAGTAAAAGAAGTCATCGGCGCCGGCAAGCTTTCCATTGGGATAGTCGACCACATGCCGATAGATCCCCAATGCTCGGTCCTGCGGCAGGTAGTACGAGCTGTCGACCATTTCTTTCGTCGCCTGATAAAGGTTGAGCGGCTTCTGTCTGTCGCGATAGCTCCCGAATGCCTTCAGACCTCCCGTCATGTACGTCGTCAGACCGTCAAGGACTCGCTGCCGCAACACCCCGTTGGCTTGAACGTACTTGTTGGCAGAGTCCCAGTCCACCTTCTTCTGGAAAGCCTCAATATCATCAAATATCTGGAGGTCGCAGTCGCCAGGCCTGCATTTCTGGAGTTCGTCAATATCTTTCTTATCCAGCACCAGCCGCTCGAAATCGGACAGCTTCGGCGGAGTTCCAGCCGGGCTGAATTCCTGAACGTCGAGGTAAACTCTGTTTTCTTTGAGTTTCTTAACATCGCGGAAGGAGGAAGCAAATCTCTCGATCGGCGAGTTAATGTAAACTGCACCGACGATCAGCATTCCGAGGTTGTTAGCCGAAGGGAGGATCTTCGTAACGACCTGACCTTGCGCGATCTTTTGTATTTCAACGCCGGACATCTGGGCGCGCTCTTTTAGAATCGCGCGCGGTTGGCCCGGGGCGCCGCTGGCGAATGCGAAGCCAAGAGCCGTGATTGCCAGAATTTTGTGATCCACTGGGCTCGCGTCTTCCAAGACCGCGTCAGGTACAGGGTAACATGAGGCCGGGCCCTGAATAGCGCGTCGGTTCGGCCTCGATGACCTGCCTGGCTGACGGCCCGAGGCGCAGAGTTCGTCGCTCTGGCAGCCATGCTCCCGGACATGGCGATACAGCATGTAACGCGCCGCCAAGAGAGCGTCCCACGCCTTGCCCCGCTTCTCGCTGAGGAGCAGGAATCTGCCGCAGCGTCCGGTGCCTCGCTCGCAGTTGGCGAATCGCAGCGACTTCCGTCTGCCCGGTTGGTTCCGGCTCGGCACGCTCGCCATCGGCCGAGAGTTGTACCCGTACGCCACGCTGCCAACGCGTTCACCGTTAGGTGTTACCACACAATAACATTTACTTTTACGAGGAGTGGGAGCGTGGCGAGATGGGTATAGTTGCACTCCGGAACTTTTCGCGTGTTGCCGATGCGCGCGCGCTCGACGTCCCAATAGGGCTTCTGATCGTAGCGCATGCCCCGAATGGCTTCGTTGGGAGTTTGATGCGCGTCCGGTAGCCCCCGTTCAGCGTGTGATCCCAGATGTTGAGCTCGTTGATGTACGGCGTGTCGACGGTGGAAATCGCGCAGACCCCGCTACAATTGGATGCGATTCCGCGGACTCCCGACAACATCGAGATATCCGGCCACCTCGCTCAATTGTCAGTCAACGATTCCACGAATTTCACGAACTCGGCATGGTTTCGGACTCGGTCGAAATCATTGTCCGATTCGATTTTCGCTCTCGACAGCCGCTGGCCCGCCATTTGCGCCGCCTGCAACCACTGGACCGCCTGCCACATCTTACCTTCTCTTGCTTCGACACAAGCGAGGTTGTACGCGCCGCTTCCAGGGCTGATGCGCTCAGCTTCGAGGAGCCTCTTTCTCGCATCTCGCAACAAACCATCGGCTTGCTCGCGCGTCTTCGTCTTGGCGTGCTCCAAGAGCGCAGTGCCCCAGTTGCTCAACGCCTCATGATAATCCGGCTTGAGGCGGAGGGCCTCGGCGTACTTGCCGCCAGCCTCCTCAAAGAGCCGGTCGGCTTCGTCACCCGTCTTCGTCTTGGCGTGCTCCGAGAGCGCAGCGCCCCAGTTGCCAAACGCCGCATGAAAATCCGGCTTGAGGCGGAGGGCCTCGGCGTACTTG
>JBOGMR010000356.1:0-6761 GCA_050746825.1 Bryobacteraceae bacterium
CGGAGGCTGAGGGTGTTTGCGAGCAGCAGCGGCGAGGCCACGGCCAGACTCAGCGGCAGCTCGTAGCTGATCATCTGCGCGGAGCTGCGCAGGCCGCCGAGCAGCGCGTATTTGTTGTTGGAGGCCCATCCAGCGAGCGCGATGCCGTAGACGCCCATCGATGAAACTGCGAGCACAAAGAGCACGCCGACGTTAAGGTCGGCAAGCTGCATCCAGGTGCGGACGCCAAAGATCTCGACTTCGGCGCCGAACGGGATCACCGAGATCGACAGCAGCGCCATCGTGATGGCCATGAAGGGCGCGAGCAGGTAGAAGAACTTGTTGACGTGGGGCGGGACCAGATCTTCTTTGGTGAACAGCTTGATGACGTCGGCGAGCGGCTGCAGCAGGCCGTGCGGGCCGACGCGCGAGGGTCCCAGGCGCAACTGAATGTGCGCGATCACCTTGCGTTCGACCCATTGCAGGTAAGCGAGCGTCGTTAACAGGACGAGCGCCACCACCGCAGCTTTGATCGCGCTGAGAAGAAGAAAGTCCATTATTAGCGAGCGCGGCTTTCGAGGACCGAGCTTAATGCTTTCGAGTAGCGGCCCAGTGTGCCGGAAGTAAAGAGTCCGTTGCGCGCCGACACGATCAGGTCCGGCCGGCTGATCACTTCGACCCTCCCATTGAGTGGCGCGGTCTGCGCCGCTCCGCCGGTTGCGATGACCGCCTCCGGCACGTTGTAGCCGGAGACGTGGCTACGAATCTCCTTGAAGACGGTATCCGGGTTCCAGGGACCGGCGACGGGGGCGAGTCCCAATTCTTTGGCGATGAGTCCGAAGATTTCGAGGTCGGGCTTGGCGCCCATGAACTGCAGGCCTTTCTTCAGGCGCTGCACTTCGCCGGTGGTTGTCGTGATCGTCCCGGCTTTTTCGTAGAGCGACGAGGCGGGCAGCACGACGGTGGCGGCCTGCGCGGTTTCGGTTAGAAACATTTCCTGGACGACGACGAAGGCTTGTGCCGACGCGAGCGGGGCGCGCGCGAGCGGATTCGCGCCGATCACCCAGAGGACGTCGAGGTCCGGGGCGGCGAGCATTTCGCCGATCGTCATGCCGGGTTCGGGATTTGCGCGGTAGCCGGGCAGCAGCTCGGGGACGAGGCCCATATCGAGCGCGCCACGCGAATTGCAGTAGTCGACCAGGCAGATGTATTTGACTGGAATGCCGAGTGAGGAGCCGAATTTCACGAGGTCGCGCAGCGAGTCGCCCTTCATCGAATCGCCGAAGAGAATCACCAGCTCGGGTTCCTTGGCAAGCTTGTCGCGCAGGGTTTTGAGCGCCGCGAGCTCGGCGCCCGGTGTGGCGCGGAGGCTGGCGACGGCATACTTGTCTTCGCGGGTGGGTTCGCCGGTGACGACGTAGATGTGCGCCTGGTGGTGACGGTAGTTGGCTCGAACCTGGAAAGAAAGCAACGGGTGCTGGGCCGCGAGGTCGTTACCCACGACGAGCACGGCCTTGCTGCGATAGAGATCCGCGGTGGTGGCGAGTGCGTCGCGGCGGCCGCTCAGCGCATCGAGCAGCGTAACGACGTCGCCCGAGCGGTGGTGATCGATGTTGTTGCTACCGAGACCCTGACGTACCAGCTCCTGCAGGTAGTAGTCCTCCTCGTTGGTTGTACGCGTCGAAGCGATGACACCGAACTTGCCTCCCGCATCCTTCACGTCGCGAAACTTCCGGGCGATCGCGGTGAGCGCATGCGCCCAGGAGACGGGCTGGAGATTCCCGTCTACGCGAAGCAGCGGCGACTGGAGCCGCTCGGAGTGTCCGTAGAAATCGAACGCGTAGCGGCCTTTGATGCACAAGAACTCGCCGTTGACGCCGGAGCGGTCGCGGTTGTTGCCGCGGATGATCTCATTGTTGCGGACGCCCAGCGTGGTGCGGCAGCCGTCGGCGCAGTGTGTGCAAATGGTGCTGACGTGCTGCATCTCCCAGGGACGCGTTTTGTAGCGGTACGCGCCGCTGGTCAAAGCGCCGACCGGACAAATGTCAATGCACATGCCGCACTCATCGCATTCGAGATGATCGCCATGGTTCGGTGCGATCTCGGAGACGACGCCGCGGTTGACGATGCCGAGCGCGCCGACGCCCATGCCTTCGTTGCAAATCCGGACGCAGCGGAAGCAGAGGATGCAGCGCGGTGCGTCGAAGTAAACGATCGGCGACCATTGCTTCTCATCCACATGGTGCTTCATCTCGGTGTAGCGGCTCTCGCCGGCGCCGTAGCGGAACACCATGTCCTGTAGCTCGCATTCGCCGCCCTTGTCGCAGACGGGGCAGTCGAGCGGGTGGTTGGTGAGGAGGAATTCGAGCGTGGACTTGCGGGCCTGCGCGACTTGTGGCGTTTCGGTGCGGACGACCATGCCTTCGCCGGCCGGGAGCGTACACGCCGCCATCAGCTTCGGCATCTTCTCGACTTCGACGAGGCACATGCGGCAGGCGGCCTGGAGTGACAGACCTTCGACGTAGCAGAACGCGGGGACTTCGATGCCGGCGCGGCGCGCCGCGTCGATGACGAGGGTGCCGGGCGCGGCCTCGATGGCCCTGCCGTCGATGGTGAGCTTGATTCGATCAGGCATGGGGTTTGGTGGGGCAGGCGGTTCCGCCCGCCCAGCAGAGCGCCAGAGCTGCAACCAAGAAGAATCCCCGGCTAACGCGGGCGATGGGCAGACTGAAGTCCGCCCCGCCAAGCGCCGAGACCAGTCCCGGCGTGGAAGGCACAAGTGCCTGCGCCACGGGGGTCATGCGAAGACCTCGACTTTTTCGTACGGGCACGGCCGGCCATCCAGATGCGATTCGAATTCGTCGTAGAATTTTTCGACCAGCGAGATCGTCGGCATGGCGGCTGCATCACCGAGCGGGCAAAACGTGCGCCCCAGCATGTTCTTCGCCAGGTCTCCAATCAGCGTGATGTCGCTCTTGCGGCCCATTCCGTCATGAAATCGCTGCAGCAGCTTTCGCAGCCACGCCGTACCTTCGCGGCACGGGATGCACCAGCCGCAGCTCTCGTGCGCATAAAATCGCATGATGCGCAGCGCGACCTTCACCATGCAGGTGTCTTCGTCCATGATGACGACACCGCCCGAGCCGAGCATGCTCTTCACGCGCGCCATCGCGTCATAGTCCATCGTGAGGCCTTCGCATTCCTTCGCGGTCAGCACAGGGCACGACGAGCCACCCGGAATGAAAGCCTTGAGCTTCTTACCATTCCGCATGCCGCCGCCGACTTCGTTGATCATCCTGTCGACAGGGAAGCCGAGAGGCAGTTCGTAGACGCCCGGTTTGTTGACGTGGCCCGTCAAACATGTGAGCTTTGTGCCTCCGGCTTTCGGAACGCCAAGCGCGGCGAAGGCGGCGCCACCGTCGCGGATGATCGCGGGCACGGCGCAGTAAGTTTCGACGTTGTTCAGAATCGTCGGGCACTGAAACGCGCCGACGACGGCAGGGAAGGGCGGCCGAATCCGCGGCACCCCTCGCTTGCCTTCGAGCGATTCGAGCAGCGCAGATTCCTCGCCGCACTCGTAGGCGCCGGCGCCGGTGTGCGTGTAGCAGTCAAAATGAAAATTGGCGCCGAGGAGATTCTTGCCCAGGTAGCCGCTCTTGTACGCCTCGTCGATCGCCTTGTCCATGATGTCGATGAGGCGCCGGTATTCGCCGCGGATGTAAATGTATCCGGCGTGCGCATCGACCGACAGCGCGGCGATCAAGACGCCTTCAATCAACTGGTGCGGGTCGTTTTCAATGAGCAGTCGATCTTTGCATGTGCCCGGTTCGCTCTCGTCGGCGTTCACCACAATGTACTTCGGCTTGGGCGAATTACGCGGCACAAAGCTCCACTTCATGCCGGTCGGGAATCCAGCGCCGCCCCGGCCGCGCAGATTCGATGACTTCACCTCCTCGATGATGTCCTCGGGCTTCATACCGAGCGCTTTGCGGAACGCCTTGTAGCCGTCGTTGGCGAGATAAGTATCTATCGAAGCAGAATTGGGAAGACCGAAGCGCCGCGTGAGCACCTTGACTTCGAGCGGGCTGGGTTCGTTATAGAGCATGCGTCAGTGGGTCTTCCTTAACGATTCGATCAGACCATCCAGTTTTTCCGGCGTTACGTGGTGATGAAAATCGTAATTGACCTGCAGCGCCGGCGCCCACGAACACGCTCCGATGCATTCGACCTCTTCGAGCGAAATGACTCCGTCGGCAGCGACTTCCTTGTGACCGATCCCGAGCCTGCGGCAGGCGTGCTCCCACAGCTCAGCGCCGCCTGTGAGCAGACAACTGATGTTGGTGCAAATCTGCACGTGATACTTGCCGAGCGGCTTCTTATGCAGCATGGAGTAGTAGGTCAGCACCTCTTCCACCTGCACGGGCTGAATGCCGACACGGCGCGCGATTTCCTCTACCAGTTCCTGCGAAATGTAGCCCAGCTCGTCCTGGGCGAACAGCAGCATCGGAATCAGAGCCGAGCGCTGCCGGCCGGGAGGATAGCTCGTCACAAGCTTGGCGAACTTCGCCTCAAGCTGCGGCGAAAATGTCATCGGTCGGTATCTCCGAGAACAAAATCCATGCTGCCGATGGCGGCGATGACATCCGCAATCAGCGTGCCCTCGACCATCGCGGGCGTGGCTTGCAGATTACCGAAGCTTGGGCCGTGGATGTGCACGCGGTACGGTTTCGAGGCGCCGTCGCTGACGACGTAGTAGCCGAGTTCGCCGCGCGGCGACTCGATGATCTGGTATACCTCGCCCTCCGGAACCCGGAAGCCCTCGGTGACAATTTTGAAGTGATAGATGAGGGCTTCCATCTGGGTCTTCATTTTTTCCCGCTCCGGCAGCACGACCTTGGGTGCGTCGGCGGTGTGGGGCCCTTCAGGCATCCCTTCGAGCGCCTGATTGACGATGCCGATACTCTGGCGCATTTCTTCGACGCGCACCTGATAGCGAGCGTAGACGTCGTTCTCCGTGCGCGTGGGAATGTCGAAGACGAACTTGTCGTAGCTCGAGTACGGCTCCATCTTGCGGGCATCGAGCGCGAGGCCGGCGGCTCGGAGCATCGGCCCGGTCACGCCCAGATCGAGCATGTCTTCGAGCGGCAGGCAGCCGACGCCGCGCGTGCGGCCGATCCAGATCTGGTTGTTGGTGAGCAGGTCTTCGTATTCGTCCACACGGCTGGGAAAGATGTCGACGAACTTCTTGACGCGATGCTGCCAGCCGCGAGGCGGCGCGAGCGCCAGTCCACCGATGCGGAAGTAACTGGTCATCATGCGCTGGCCCGAGAACATTTCAAAGATGCGCAGGATGTCCTCGCGCTCGCGGAAGCAGTAGAGGAAGACGCTCATCGCGCCGATGTCGATGGCGTGCGTCCCGAGCCACACCAGATGGCTGTTCAGGCGCGTGAGCTCCGTGAGCATGACGCGCATCCACTGGGCCTTGGGCGGGATCTCCAGGCCAAGGAGTTTTTCGACTGCCAGCACGTAGCAGAGATTGTTGGAGAGTGGAGCGAGATAGTCGATGCGGTCGGTGAGCGTGACGGCTTGCTGGTAGGTTTTGGCCTCGAACTCTTTCTCAATCCCGGTGTGCAGATAGCCGATATCCGGCTGCGCCTTGACGATGGTTTCGCCATCGAGTTCGAGCAGCAGCCGCAGCACTCCGTGCGTCGAGGGATGCTGCGGCCCCATGTTAAGGACCATGCGGCGAGGCTTGGGCGTTTCGGAAGGACCCTCGGGATCGCCTTCGGCTTCAGACGCCGGGGTCAGCAGGGCGGTAGTGTCTGGATCGCTCATTCGTCAGAGGTAGCCGGTGACCGGAAAATCCTTGCGCAGCGGATGTCCTTCCCAATCGTCCGGCATCAGGATGCGGCGCAGATCCGGATGGTTGCGGAACCGGATACCGAACAGGTCGAACACCTCGCGCTCGAACCAGTTGGCGGAGCGCCAGACGGCGGTGGCCGAATCGATTTCAGGCTGGCCGCTCTGGATGTGGCATTTCAACCGGAGCCGCTGGTTTTTCTGGATGGATTGCAGGTGATAGACCACTTCGAACCTTGGCTCTGCGGGAAAGCGATCGACGGCGGTCAGATCGCTCATGCGCTCGAACTGCAGTTGATCCTTGAGGAGGCGCAATGCTTCCAGCAGATTTTCCGGCGCCACTTCGACGGTCAATTCGCCGCGATCGAACTTGCTGGCCGCCACCAGCGGCTGCAGCTCATCAGGGACCTGCATCAGCGGACCTCGGGGCGCGGGACGGGCCGCTTTTCGGTCCAGTCGAGTGCGCCCTTCTTCCAGACGTAGAAAAAGCCTGCGAGGACAAGCAGGATGAACAGCAGCATTTCGACGAATGCGAACAGCTTCAGTTCCCTGTAGACGACAGCCCATGGATAAAGGAACACGGCTTCGATATCGAACAGGATGAAGAGCATCCCGACCAGATAAAACTTCACACTGAATCGCTCGCGCGCGGAACCTGTGGGTTCGATGCCGCACTCGTAGGGCATGTCTTTGACGCGGTTGCGGACCTTCTTTCCCAATAGGTAGGAAAGGCCCAGCATGAAGGCCGCGATCGTCATCGCGATCAGCGCCTGCAGCAGGACAGGGAAGTACAGTTCACTATACGAACCGGGCATGCGCAAGTTGGACGGACAGAGTACCGCGACGAAAGGTCGTTAAATTTGACTATAATCGTTTGTGAAATGGAGTGTCAACCGACCTCGATCGCGACGATCGTTGTGAAC
>JBOGMR010000357.1:0-8331 GCA_050746825.1 Bryobacteraceae bacterium
GGTGAGTTGCGCGCCATTCTGAATTTCCATGTCTTTCATGGCGTAGCGGGCGGCGAGAATGCCGTCCTCCGGCTCGGTCCAGTGAATGACGTCGATAAACTGTTTGGCGATGAAATCACGAATGCCCATGTGTGGCCGCTCTCCTCATGAAGTATAACGCCACCGGGGCGTGGTTTGTTCCGTTGGCGCGACGAGTCTCGGCGTGGCAGACACAAGCGTCCACGCCACGGCTATTTCCAGTGGTCGTCGAAGAAGCCGGCAACTGCCGGCTTGCCTGTTGCGGCGCCGATCACGGCGTAGTCGCCTAACCGCGGAAAGAGGAGCGCGTTGGTTCCGCGGAACTCCGCCTCGCCGAACGTGTGGCCTGTGTTGAGCACCACGTAGCGCCGCGGATTCAAAGGGTTCGGATAAATCATCGCCGCTACGTGGCCCGCCGCCGGAAATCGCTGGCCGCGAATTTCGATCTCCGACTTCGTCCATTTGACCGGCAGCTTACCGAGCATCCGGCCGATCAACCGGTTGCTCGACGGATCGCCGAAGAGAATCAGGTGATGAGCCGCCATGTCGGCGCCGGTCACATCGCGGTCGTCCTTGACTCGGATGTCTCCGCGCAGCCACTTCGGGAACTCGGCGGAAAAGCGCTCGAGCGTTCGCCGTGCGTAGCCGGCGGCAGCCTGGCTCACCGGTTGTCCGGTCGGGCGGACGCAAAGGAACGATTCCTTGAACGCATCGTCGATCGGACCTTGAAGGCCGCGGATTTTTCGAAGACCGCTGGGCGGCTTGTCCTCGCGCCTCCACTTGCCCCCGTTTCGTTCGAACGCTGCGCCGCCTGGCGGAACGCGGAAGGCCTGTCCATCGAGTGCGACTTCGCCTGGGCGGCCGATGCGCAGGCGCGCGACGTTTTTCGTGCTGACCTTCGAGCCGTCCGCGTCCACCTCGGCGCGCTCGTAGTGGCGCTCGAGCGCTTCAACCGTGAACCGGAAACAGCGGTCGTAGGCGGTCGTATACGTGACGAAGCGAATGCGCTGCGGATCGGATCGAGGGGACTCGAGCGCGCGCGCGATATAGGCGTCCGATTCGGCTTTGCTGTCGCGGTGGAAGCTATGGCCGGTTTTTGGTCCGATCAGGAAAAGCGCGGCGAGGTCTTGCGTAGTCCAGCGAAACTGGCCTTGCGTGAAGGTGAAGCCCTCGCGCGCCAGTTGTTCGCGGATGTTGACCGAAGCCTGAAGCTGTGCGTCGTCTTCTCCGCCGTAACCTACAGCCGGAACGTTGAAGGCGTTCATCGCGTAATCCACTCCGTCGTAAATGTGAAACGCCGATTCCTGGTACGGCGGGGGCGCACTTTGCTTGGCGTAGCGCTTGGTTTCGGTGAAGCCTGCGCCGGCCTCGATGGCCGCCCACCGGTCCGGGTAGTGGAGTCCGATATGCCACGCACCGGCGCCACCCATCGAAAATCCGCGCAGCACGATGCGGCTCTTATCGATGCTGTAGCGCGACTGGACCGATTCGAGCGCTTCGAAGACGTCGGTCTCGCCGGACCACCGGTAAGCGTTATTCGTGCGGCCGAAGACTTCGAGCTGGATGAAATCCTGAGCGGGCGGCGCGGGTTTGGGCGAATCGTGGCCGGCGATGAAGCTGACTTCGTTCAGCGTGGCGCCGCGCCCATGCAGCACGACGTCGAGACGCACAGGCTTGCCGCCGTAGCTGTCAGGAACGATCAAACCGTAGGGCTGCACGCTGCCGTCGACGCGCGAGATGTAAGCGCGCACCAGGCGTCCCTTCTGCTGCGGCCACGAAGGCCGATCGGAATCGAGCTCCTTGGCGCGCGCGATGCCGCGGTCGAGCGCCGCCAGCGTGTTCGCGACGTAGCTCTTGTTGAAGAACTCCTCGGGGTAGCGCAGGATCCACTCCGCCGCCTTGCGGTAGACATCGACATCGGCCAGCAGCGCCGCATCGGCGCGCTTGGCACGAAGACGGTCCACCATGCGGGCAAGCTCACTGGTCTTCGCTTGGATCTGCTCCCGTTCCGTCGGCGTGAGCTGGTGCGGCGGATTCTGGCCCACGGCCAGCGCGGGCAAGATCAAAATGGCGGACAGCGGAGTTAGGATTCGCACGCGAACATCTTATAACATGAAGACGCATGGCCACCCGATACAACTGGATGGCGGACACGCAACCAAAGCCGTTCGAGGTGTGGGTCGAGTTGCAGCGGAGGATGACTCCCGGCGAGAAGCTGGCGCAAGTCTTCGAAATGGCAGCCATGATGATCCGTGCCTACGAAGATCGGGTCCGTAAGCAGCACCCGCATGCTAACCCGCGAGAGATCTTCCTCCGAGCCGCGGCTCTTCGGTTGGGCTCGGATACGGTAAAGCGCGTCTATGGTTGGGATCCGGAGAACGGCAACCAAGCATGACGGGAGCCCCGCCTGAACCCTTCCTGCGACTTCTGGAGGTGTTCGATCGGTTGGAAATTCCCTACATGGTCAGCGGCTCGGTAGCGAGCGGTATGTACGGGCAGGTGCGCATGACGGGAGACGTCGACTTCATCGCCCGTGTGCGAGAGGATGACATCGAGGGATTCGTCGCGGAGCTCCGCACGGAATTTTACATCGATGCCGACCAGATACGATTGGCCATCAGGCGCCAGCGATCGTTCAACGTGATTCACTTTCGCAGCAGCTTCAAATTCGACATTTTTCCATTGGGGAATGACCGCTATCAGCAGACCCAGTTTGGGCGGAGGCGGTACGAGCAGTCACAGTTGTTCTCCTCAGACTCAGGCGATGCCATCGTGTTTGTGGTTGCTTCTCCTGAAGACGTGATTTTGAGTAAGCTGCATTGGTACCGGCTGGGCGGTGAGAGCTCCGAGCAGCAGTGGAATGATGTTTTGGGCGTGATCACAATCCAGCGCGAGCGATTGGATTTCGACTATCTGCGCGAATGGGCTGCGTACCTGAAAGTCGATGACCTTCTCGAGCGGATGCTGGCCGAACGTCACGAGCCGCTCTGACACCGGGTGCTACAATGCTTTGCGGTGCTCGACAGCATCAAGCTTTTCCGGGACATCGCACAGGCCAAGAGCGTCAGCAAGGGCGCGGCGGAGAACGGGATCAGTCAATCCGCAGCCAGCCAACATCTCCAGGAACTGGAGCGCAAGCTCGGTGTCAAACTGCTCAATCGAACCACGCGGCCGGTCACGCCGACCGAAGCGGGAAAACTCTATCTCGATTTTTGCCGCGATGTTCTGCGCCGCCAGGACCAGTTTCTCGCGGACCTTGACCGGCTAAAACCGCGCGTGGAGGGACTGGTGCGCGTGGCGTCGATCTATTCCATCGGCCTCTCGGAAATGTCGCGGCTGCGCGAAGCGTTCACCGAGCGATTTCCGCACGTTCGGCTTCAGGTCGACTACATGCGGCCCGACAGGATTTACGAAGCTGTCCTGGGCGACAAGGCCGACATGGGCCTGGTGAGCTATCCGGTCGCGACCAAAGAACTCGCCGTGATCCCGTGGCGCGAGGAAGAGATGGCTGTGGCCGCGGCGCCCAATCATCCGCTGGCCCAGACCGCGGTGCTCGTGCCCTCGGATCTGGCAGCGCACGACTTCGTCGGCTTCGATGAAGAACTGACCATTCGCCGCGAACTCGATCGCTTCTTCCGCGGGCACGACGTCGAGATTCGCATGGCCATGCAGTTCGACAACATACAGATGGTCAAAGAGGCGGTGGCTCTCGGCTCCGGCGTGAGCATCCTCCCTGCGCGCACATTTCAAGCCGATGTGGAGCAGGGAAGGCTGGTCTCGATTCCTCTGCTGGCGCCGGGCCTGGTGCGGCCGCTCGGCATTGTGCACAGGCGCAAGAAGAAATTCAATCGCGCCACGCAGTGTTTTCTGGAGTTGTTGCAGGAAACGCCGGACGCCGACAAGGCGGGATTCTACTCGACGCGCTGAAGGTACGCGATGGCTTCGATGTGAAAGGTCTGTGGGAACAGGTCGATCATCACCATGCGATTGAGACGGTATCCGCCGGCGATCAGCCCGGCCAGGTCGCGGGCCAGTGTCGCGGGATCGCAAGCGACAATTCGGATCTGGCGAGCCTGCAGGGCGATGAGCCGCGCGACGACGTCCTTGCCCAGTCCCGCTCGAGGCGGATCGGCCAGGACAAAATCGGGTGGAGGTCCGGCGTATGCGGCGAGGAACGGTTCTACGCTGCTCTCGACCACGTCGAGGGCCGGCGCGGCCCGCTCGGCGTTGAACCGAAGATCGCGTGCCGCTCCCTTGCAGGCTTCGACGGCGGTTACGCTAAGGAAACTCCGCGACAGCGGCAGCGCGAACAGCCCCACACCCGAATACAGATCGATCGCGCGCTCGCCCTCGACATTCCTGATCGCGGCGCCCAACAGATCGTCGAGCAGAAAGCGATTCACCTGAAAGAAAGACCGGCTGCCGACGCGATACAGCAACTCGCCGGCCGGATAATCGAGCGAGCCGGAGAATCCGGGTATGCGCCCGGCGCACCACTCGAAGAAACGCCGCGCCACAGGCCGAGTCGCCTCCAAAACATTCATCACGACTTCTGTTTCATTGGTAAACAGTTCTAGCGACTGCAGGAATCCGGGCCAGCGCCGGTCGCGAACCATTTCGCTCAGGATTTGCAGCGTCTCGTTGATGCGCGGCGAGGAGATCGGACAGCGCTCGACCGGGCACAGCTTGTGAGAATGCGCTTCGAGATACCCGATGCGACCGGCGTTCAAGTGGAACTGCGCGCGGTTACGATACCCCCAAGGGCCGCCCGAGACAATTTCGATCTCGCCCGGCGGCTCCACCTTCCCGACGCGCCGCAGCGTCTCCTCGAGGATCGCGCGCTTGGCCGCGAGCTGCACGTCGTAGCGGATGTGCTGGTAATGGCATCCACCGCATCTCCCGAAATAAGGGCATTCCGGCATCGCGCGCCCTTCGGCGCCGGCGGGCGGATCGCCCGCGAGCTTCGCGCGTAGTACGCCGCCGCGCGATCCAAGCGGTGTTACTGCAACTTTCTCTCCCGGGACCACGAGGGGAACCAGCACTACCTGCCCTTGGTGGCGCGCCAGTCCTTCTCCACCGTAGACGAGCTTTTCGATTTCGACGTCGAACGTCATGCCCGGCCCGGCCGGTTGACGGCGTACATCACGACATCGATTCCCCTGTGCACCGTCGGCTTTTCGAAGGCCATTCCGATCTTCTCCATGACGCGGGTCGAGGCGCGGTTGGCGGGCTGAGCGACAGCGACAATGCGGCTCAACCCGGCGCGCTCGAATCCGTAGGTGAGCACAGCCTGAGCTGCTTCGGTAGCGAGGCCCTGCCCCCACAACTCGGGAATCAACCACCAGCCGATCTCCGTCTCCTCCGTTGCGGGAAGCGGCTGAAGACCGCAGAAGCCGCTTAGATCTCCGGTGTGTTTCGGCACAAGCTTCCACATCGAATAGCCGAGCGTTTCCTGTTGCCGGATCTGTCTACCGGCGAATTCCTGATTACGCTCGTCGAGCCACGGCTCGCCAGTGTTGATGAACCGCATCACGCGCGGGTCGCCGGAGAGCCTGCGAAACGCAATCCAGTCGTCCGGCTCCCAGGCGCGCAGCCACAGCCGCGCTGTCTCTACGATTGCTCCAGCCATCGTCTCTCGCTTAGGATAAAAGTTTCACCCGCGAACATGAAAAGACGCGTTCTGTCCGGAATGCAGCCCTCCGGGAACCTTCACATCGGCAATTATCTCGGCGCTCTCAAGAACTGGGTGCGGATCCAATCCGATTACGAGTGTATCTTTTGCATCGTCGACCTGCACGCCGTCACGGTCCCTCAGGACCCGCAGCAACTGCGCGCCAAGATCGAAGAGATCGCGGCGCTGTATCTGGCCGCGGGCATCGACCCGAAACAATCGTCGGTCGTGGTGCAATCGGCCGTGCCCGCGCACGCGGAGCTGGCGTGGATGCTCACGTGCGTGACGCCGGTCGGCTGGCTCGAGCGCATGACGCAGTACAAGGCGAAGTCGGCCGCGCAGGAATCGATCGGCGACGGCCTGTTGCAATACCCGGTTCTGATGGCGGCCGACATTTTGCTCTACCAGGCCTCGATTGTTCCGGTGGGCGATGACCAATCGCAGCATCTCGAGCTCGCCCGCGACATCGCGCAGCGGTTCAACTCGCTCTACGGCGAAACGTTCGTGATGCCGGAGACCAGCTTGCCGGCCGTGGCGGCGCGCGTAATGGGACTCGACGATCCGGCCGTCAAGATGAGCAAGTCGGCGGCCGGCGCGGGCCATGCCGTGGCCCTGCTCGATCCACCGGACCGGATTCGCAAGACGATCATGCGCGCGACCACCGACTCGAATCCTGCAGTGGACTTCGATCAGGTTGGCCCCGGCGTGGCCAATCTGCTGACGATCTTTCAAGCCTTCGGAGGATGGGACGACGCGCGGATGCGCACGCACTTTGCCGGAATGCGCTACGGCGACTTGAAAAAGCAGGTAGCCGAGATGGTGATCGCACAGCTCGAGCCATTCCAGCGGCGTTACCGGGAGATCGTCTCTGAGCCGGGCTACGTCGCGGGAATCCTGCGCGAGGGCGCAGCGCGCGTGACGCCCATCGCCAATTCGACAGTCGATCTGGTCAAGCAGCGCATGGGGCTCTACACCGAGCCGGCCTCGTGACGTCTCCGGCGGCGTATCTCAACCTGCTCCGCCGCAACGCGAATTTCCGCCGGCTGTGGCTCGCACAGATTGTCAGTGAGATCGGCGACTGGTTTTACTCGCTGGCGATCTACAGCTTGATTCTTGAATTAACCGGCCGCGCCGAGCTGCAGGCTCTCGCGGTCGTCGTGCAAGTGCTGCCGCAGACGCTGATCGCGCCGATGGCCGGCGTCGTAAACGACCGGTTGAGCCGCCGGAGTGTCATGATCGCCGCCGATGTCGCGCGGGTTCTCATCGTCCTTGGAATGCTGTTCGTTCGATCGCGCGAGACCGTCTGGCTGATCTATCCGTTGCTGCTGCTCGAGACTTTTTGCGTCGCGTTCTTCGAACCGGGCCGCAATGCGGTCATCCCGAGCATCGTGGAGGAAGACGAAGTGCTGGCAGCCAACGCGCTCTCGGCGGCTACCTGGTCGTTCAACCTCGCCGTAGGGGCAACGCTGGGAGGCGTTGTGGCAGTGGCGCTGGGCCGCGACGCGGTGTTCATTCTCAACGCGTTTTCATTCCTGCTCTCGGCGCTGCTCCTGCGCAGAATGCATTTCAACGAACCGCACGTCGATCCGGCGCCGCTGCGCCTGGCCGAGCTATTCAATTACACCCCGATCCTCGAAGGCATCCGATACATCAAGCGCGATTCGCGCCTGCTGGCGACCGTGATGGTGAAGGGCGGGCTCGGATTCCTCGGCGCGAATCTGGTGCTGCTGCCCGTGCTCGGAGAGCGCGTGTTTGCAGTGCAAGCCGGCGGCCTCGACCCCAAGCGCGGTGAGATGCTCGCAATGAGTCTGCTGATGGGCTCGCGCGGGATCGGCGCGTTGCTCGCGCCGTTTCTGACGTCGCCGTGGGCGCGCAGCGATCCGAAGCGGCTCCGCATCGGCATCCTCGCGGGTTTTCTCGCCGCGCCCATTGCCTACGTGATCCTCAGCCGCGCTCCGTCGCTCGGTATCGCGTGCCTCGCCTTGGTGCTGGCGCACGGCGGTGGTTCCACGATCTGGGTCTTTTCGAGCACGCTGCTGCAGCTCCAAACAGAGGACCGTTTCCGCGGTCGCGTGTTCGCCGCTGAGTTAGGCATGAACACGCTGACGGTTTCGATCTTTTGTTACCTCATCGCCCGCGTCATCGACGCCGGAGTTCCAGTGCGAGACGTAACACTGTTTGCGGGCCTGAGCCTGCTGATTCCGGCAACGGTCTGGTGGTTGGCGCTACGTCTGTGGCGTTGAGGACCGGTCCCGGCCCCATAGCGTCGTGCGCAATCACAAAGGCAGTAGTAAGTCCCGCGCGGCTTTGGCCGTGTTCACGTGAATCGACACCGTGTCGCGCACGTCGAAGGCATAGCCGCCCGCCAGCACGATTGCGACCGGGATCGAGCGCCGCAGCGCTTCTCTGAGCACCAGGCGATCGCGACGCTGCAAACCCGTCATCGTGAGCGCCAGCCCGCCGAGCTGATCCTGCTCGTACGGATCGGCGCCTGCCACATAGACGATCAAGTCGGGATGAAACTCCGCGAGGGCCGAAGAGAGGCCCGCGTTCAGGCGCGACAGATATTCATCGTCCGCCGTCCCGTCGGGCAAATGGATGTCGATGTTGGACCGAGGCTTGTCGACCGGATAGTTGTTGAG
>JBOGMR010000358.1:0-3578 GCA_050746825.1 Bryobacteraceae bacterium
TTCGGATTGTTCTTGCCCAGAACGCGTGTGATGGCCGCCGTCAGCGTGGTCTTGCCGTGATCGATGTGGCCGATCGTGCCGATGTTGACGTGCGGCTTGCTGCGGTCGAATTTTTCCTTTGCCATGTGCTAAGCCTCAGCCTCTCTGATTCGCATTCACTTGGTTACTTTGCCCTGAACCCTGCTGATGATTTCCTCGGCCAGCGACGGCGGGACCTCGTCGTAGCGGCCGAAGTGCATCGTGAAACTGCCGCGGCCCTGCGTCCGCGAGCGAAGCTCGGTCGCGTAGCCGAACATCTCCGAAAGCGGCACCGACGACTTGATGATCTGCGAGGTGCCGCGCAGCTCCATGCCTTCGATTCTGCCGCGGCGCGAGTTTAGATCGCCGATGACATCGCCCATGTATTCCTCGGGCACCACGACTTCAACCGCCATGATGGGCTCGAGCAGAACGGGTTTGGCGCGTTTGGCCGCTTCCTTCACCGCCATCGAGCCGGCGATCTTGAACGCCATCTCGGAAGAGTCGACTTCGTGATAGCTGCCGTCGTAAAGGATCACCTTGAGGTCCGACATCGGGTAGCCGGCCAGCACGCCGCCTTCGAGAGCTTCTTCCATTCCTGCCTGGACCGGCTTGATGAACTCCTTCGGAATCGAGCCGCCGGTGATCTCGTTTTCGAATTCGAATCCGGAGCCCGGCGTCAGCGGCTCCATCCGGATCTTGACATGACCGTATTGGCCGCGCCCGCCGGACTGCCGCACAAAACGCCCCTCGGCTTCCGATTTGCCGCGCACGGTCTCGCGATACGCCACCTGCGGCTTGCCGACGTTGGCGGCCACGCCGAACTCGCGCATCATCCGGTCGACGATGATCTCCAGGTGCAGCTCGCCCATGCCGGAAAGAATTGTCTGCCCGGTTTCGGCGTCCGTATTGACCTTGAAGGTGGGATCTTCCTGGGCCAGCTTCTGAATTGCCATGCCCAGCTTTTCCTGATCGGCCTTTGTCTTGGGCTCGACCGCGAGCTGGATTACCGGCGTCGGGAACTCGATGGATTCGAGCACGATCGGCGACTTCTCATCGCAGATCGTGTCGCCGGTCGACACGGTCCGCAGACCGACGGCCGCGGCGATATCGCCTGCCAGGATTTCCTGGATCTCTTCGCGCTTGTTGGCGTGCATGCGCAGAAGCCGCCCGATGCGTTCCTTGCGGCCCTTGGCCACGTTGAAAACGAACTCGCCGGAGGCCAGCCGGCCCGAATACACGCGGAAGAACGCAAGCTGCCCGACAAACGGATCGGTCATGATCTTGAAGACCAGCGCCGAGAACGGCTCGCTGTCCGAAGCGCTGCGCTCGAGGACCTGGCCCGATTTGTCGATCGCGGAGCCTTGAATGGCAGGGATGTCGAGCGGGGAGGGAAGGTAATCGACCACCGCGTCCAGCATGGTCTGCACGCCCTTATTCTTGAACGCCGACCCGCAAATGACCGGGAAGATCTTGAGCGCGATCGTGGCCTTCCGAATGCCGCGCTTGATCTCTTCGTTGGTCAGCGGCTTGCCTTCGACGAATTTTTCGAACAGCGCGTCGTCGAACTCGGCCACAGCTTCGATCATCTTCTCGCGATACTCGCGAGCCTGATCGAGGAGCGGCTCGGGGATTTCGACCACGTCGTACTCCGCGCCCAGCGTCTCGTCGCGCCACAGGCAGGCCTTCATCTCGACCAGATCGATGATGCCCTTGAACTGCTCTTCGCGCCCGACTGGCAACTGAATCGGCACCGGGCGGCACTTCAGGCGGCTGACGATGGTCTCGACGGAATGGAAGAAGTCCGCACCCACGCGGTCCATCTTATTGATGAAGCAGATGCGCGGAACGCTGTACTTGTCGCCCTGCCGCCAGACCGTTTCCGACTGGGGCTGCACGCCGGCCACCGCATCGAAAACCGCCACGGCGCCGTCGAGCACGCGCAGGCTGCGCTCGACTTCAGCGGTGAAGTCGACGTGGCCCGGCGTATCGATGATGTTGATCTGGATGTCACGCCACTGGCACGTCGTCGCGGCCGAGGTGATCGTGATGCCGCGCTCCTGCTCCTGCTCCATCCAGTCCATGATGGCGGTGCCTTCATGAACCTCGCCGAGCTTGTGTGTGCGGCCCGTATAGTAAAGGATGCGCTCGGTCGTAGTGGTCTTGCCCGCATCGATATGCGCCGCAATCCCGATATTCCTCATCCGCTCGAGCGGTATCGTTCTCGCCATAAAATGCTCAGCCTGCGCCCACGCGCGTCCGGCTTTGCCCTACCACCGGTAGTGAGCGAACGCCTTGTTGGCCTCCGCCATCCGGTGTACGTCGTCCCTCTTCTTGATCGCGCCGCCCCGCAGATTGGCGGCTTCGTTCAACTCGTTGGCCAACTTCTCCGGCATTCCCTTTTCCGGGCGTGACCGGGCGTTACTGATGATCCAGCGGATCGCCAGGCTGGTCCGGCGGTTCTGCGGCACCTCGATCGGCACCTGATAGTTCGCTCCGCCCACGCGCCGCGTCTTCACTTCGAGCATCGGCTTGCAGTTTTCGACGGCCTTCTTGAACAGCTTCAAGGGATCGTCGCCGGAGCGCTCCTTGATCTTCTCCATCGAATCGTAGAAAATCCGCTGCGCCACCGCCTTCTTGCCATCCCACATCATCGAGCAGACGAATTTCTCGACCAGGGTGGAATTGTAGACCGGATCCGCCAGCACTTCTCGAAGCTCTGCTTGTCTCCTACGCGGCATGTCTTTACCCTTACGCTACGCTCACTAGCGTTACGCCTTGGGCCGCTTGGCGCCGTACTTGGACCGGCCCTGCTTGCGGTTGGCCACGCCCGCGGTATCGAGCGCCCCGCGAATCACGTGATAACGAACACCGGGGAGATCTTTCACGCGACCTCCGCGGATCAACACGATCGAGTGCTCCTGGAGATTGTGGCCGACGCCGGGAATATAGGTCGTCACCTCGATCGAGTTGGTGAGCCGCACGCGCGCCACTTTGCGCAGCGCCGAGTTCGGCTTCTTGGGGGTCTGCGTGTACACGCGCGTGCACACACCGCGTCTCTGCGGGCAGCTCAACAGCGCCGGGCTGGCAGTTTTCCAGCGGGGCGGCCGGCGCCCATGGCGCACAAGTTGATTAAACGTCGGCACGAGAATTCCTCTCCAACAGAACCTGTTCTTGGTTGTTCTCTCAACCTTCCGGCAGGAAACTAGCTGCGGCCCGGAAAGATCGATTTCGAAACAGTCCTGGAAGCGGTGATCAGCTACTTCCGCTTCCCCCACTTGCGAGGTCAATTGCTTCGGACAGGCCCATGCTCCTCAGGCTCAGCTCGATCCGCTATCCTTTGGAACCTCGGGGCCGGCTCCCTGCCGGCTCGCAACGCGTGCGAGGGTAGCACAAGAGCAGAAGACTCCAACTCGCGAAACCTTTTCATAGTAACGGATGCGAGAGTGCGTGTCAACCTCGGGTGAGGTGGTGGGTGCGCGACATGACAGTGATAGATTCGTGGGAATGTAGGCGAGTCGACGAAATCTGAGCGTAGCTGGTACGCCAGACTGAGCCGC
>JBOGMR010000359.1:0-3767 GCA_050746825.1 Bryobacteraceae bacterium
GAGCATGTCGGAGCGGAGCTCTTCTTCGGAGCGTCCTTCACCCGCGGTGCGGAGGATGAAGCCTCCAGGGATACCCTGGCGATTGTGGTGCAGAACACGCTTGAGGCGGAGGCGCTCTTCGTCCGAGCCGATCTTGCGCGAAACGCCGACATGGTCGACGGTGGGCATGTAAACCACAAAGCGGCCGGGAAGCGCCACGTACGAAGTGATGCGCGCGCCTTTTTGCCCGAGGGGCTCTTTGGCGATCTGGACGATGATTTCCTGACCTTCCTTCAGCAGATCGGAGATGGATGGTTGCGGCGGACGCTCTTTCTCCCGCTCCTTGACACCCGGCCGATCGGAACCGGAACGATCGGAAGCAGCCCGGTCGAAACCTGGACGATCGGTGCGTGGACGGTCCTGCCGGGGATCAGCCGGTCCTCGTGGTTCGCGGCTCTCGCGTGGTTCGCGCGGTTCGCGGCCTTCACGTGGTTCGCGGCCCTCCCGCGGCTCCCGTCCTTCGCGTGGCTCGCGGCCTGGGCCGGCTTCCTCGCCGCCGCGCATCCTGCGCCGCATTCTGCGTGAAACCCTGTGGAGGTATCGTCCGCCCTGCTCTCGCAGAGTGGCGGTCAGACTGGTGGGAATGCGGGCCGGCTCGACTTCATCTTCAGGCCGGGTGGTTTCAGGAACACTCGCGCCTTCCTGGCTCTCGGCTTCCGGCGAGGCTTCACCTTCAGCAGCGGTTTGCGCTACACTTGTTTCCGATTCGGCAGAATCAGCTTCCGCTTCGACTGCCGCCGGCGCGCCGGCGCCGGGAGCCGGAACCTGGAAATCGTCCTTGGAAAGCGGCGCCGCTTCCAGGTCGGGAGAGGCTTCAAACTCGCTGAGAATGTCAGGTTTCGAAACTGCGACTTCGGGCTCCTGCACTGATTCGGCGCCAAGCGGCTCGGGCTCTACAGCAGCCTCGGCCTGGACCTGGGGAGCCCTTGCACCTTCGCCTGCGCGCTCAAGTTCCAACGGCCACTCGATCGGCCGGTCGTCCCGAAGCTCTCTCCGCTCGCCTTCCGCGGAGCCGGCATTCTCCTCGCGATCGACCTCGTAGTCGTCGCCGGCGTCATCGGCGTCAGTCGCTGGCACGAACTCCCCCGTGTCCGATTGACGGTACTTGGCCAGAGACTCGCCTGGGAGCATCGCGAGATCGTCGTCGACTTCCTGGCTTTCGCGACTGACGGTCTCAGCAGCCACCACCGGAGCAGCGGGCGCGGCATACTTGGAGTCGGGGAATCCTCTGGGACGCCCGCGTCGGCGGCGCCCGCGGCGGCGGCGATCGTCCCGGTTATTATCGCGGCCACCACGATCGGGACCTCGTTCCGCACGATCTCGATCGGGCGGACGTTCGGCCGGAAGCTCTGCTGCCGGAGCGGCGGCCACGGCTTCCGCAACCGGGGCTTCAATAGCCAGGACCTCGCTTGACGGAGGCGCTCCGTCCGCATCATCCGGAGCGGCCGCAGCCGGCGGTTCGACCCGGTCCTGCACCGCGGCCCTGTCAGGCGCACCCTTATCCAGACGGAGAACGCGCTCCTCCGCGCTGGTTACCACCTGATCATATTCCTCGTTGTCCTCGAAGAAATCCGAGACGTACAGGAACGCGTCGCGATCGAGACCAATGTCGACGAACGCGGACTGCATACCCGGCAGCACGCGTGTGACACGTCCCTTATGAATACTGCCCGCCAGCGAATATTCCCGCTCTCGCTGGTAGTAAATTTCAAACAACTGATCGTCTTCCAGGACCGCCACGCGAGTCTCGTGGCGCGTGGACGAGACAATAAGTTCTTTCGACATCAAGTCCCCCAGTTGGGGCCCGCTAACGAGCCTCGCCGGGAGAGGAAGGTGTGCCCCGCGTGGCGTTCATCTCCGGACCGCGGCGGCCCGAAGGATCGATAACTCGAAACTCACGCTCGAATGGGGGCGGTGGAGTTCAATCTGCGACACCGCCATCCAAGGGGGAACCCACTCCCTCCGCGAACGCTCAGGATGCGCTCGCGCGGCCGGACAACCTACAAGGCGCCCGCCCGTGCCCGAGAGTCTGATTCGGCTCCCAACAAAACCAGAATTCCGGCGCCGGTGTTCCGGCGTCATCCGCTCCCTTGCGGTTGCGGTCTAACTCAATTCACAAAACGACGGAGGCTGACGTTATTCACCAGCCCCAACATGACAAAAGTCGACAGCGTATTGGACCCCCCGGCGCTCATCAAAGGCAGGGGTATTCCGGTGACGGGCATCCGGCCCACCACCATTCCGACGTTCACCAACAGATGAAAAAGTAATAGCGCAGCGACGCCCATGCAAATATACATACCGGCCCGGTCCGGAGCCGTCTGAGCGTTCTGAACGATCTGCATCAGCAGGATGAAGTAAAGGGTCAACACCGCGATGACCCCGGCAAATCCGTGCTCCTCGGCGAAGGCCGAGAAGATGAAATCCGTGTGAGGGACCGGCAGAAATCGCAACTGCGTCTGCGTCCCCTGCGTCACACCCTTGCCCCACATGCCGCCGGCGCCGACGGCGATCTTGGACTGAATCACCTGGTACCCTGTGCCGCGCGGATCGCGCTCCGGGTCCAGAACACTGACCAAGCGGGCCTTCTGATAATCCTTCAACAAATACCACGTTCCCGGCAGCACTGCCAGCACCACGAGTCCGACTACCAGGACGTACTTCCATCGGAGACCGGCGAGAAATGCACCCACGGCCACAAGCGGCACATACGTCAATGCCGTCCCTAGATCGGGCTGCCTGGCCACCAGCAGAAAGGGAACCGCGACCAGGCCTGCCACCCGCAGCAGATCCCGCAACTCCAGAGTATCGCCTTTGAGCTCCGTAAGGAAGCGGGCCACCAGCAGGAGAAGCACAATTTTGACAAATTCAGAGACTTGGAACGCGAATCCCAGGACGCTGATCCAACGGCGAGCTCCGAACGTACTGGTGCCAAACAAGTAGACGGCCAGCAGACCCAGGATGGAGAGCAGATACATCGCCGGAACCTGGCCAAGAAACGAGTGATAGTCAAACGAAGCCACTAGCCACATCAGAAACAAACCGGCGGCGACGAACAGGATCTGCTTCCACCAGGCATCGGACCATTTCGGATTGGTGTCGTGGGTGGCGCTGTAGATCTGGAGTACGCCAAGCGCGCAGACGATGAGCGCTATGGACACCATCGGCCAGTCGAGGTCGCGGAGAGAGAGGTAGCGGCCCATTAGGAGTGAGAAGCCGTTGCCTGACGGTCGCGGATCTCTGCGAGGGGGACCGGTTTGGGTTCTGGAGGCGCGGCCGGTGTGCGGGTGATCGGCTTGGGTTCTTCCGCGGGTTTCGCTTCCGGAGGTGTTGCTGCGGGAGCCGGAGGGGCGGGGCGGTTCTTGACGCCCAGGCGTGCTTTTTTGTCGAAGTAGGCTTTGATCACGTCGCGGACAATGGGAGCGGCGAAGTGCCCATGCTCGCCGCCTTCGAAAAGTGCGGCAACGACGATTTCGGGATTCTCGCGATTGGCGAATCCGACGAACCAGGCGTTGTCCTTAAGATGCGCGCCCTTGCTGGACTTCGCGAATTCGGCGGAGGCCAGTTGTGCCGTGCCGGTCTTTCCGCACACTTCAAGACCCGGGATGCGGGCGCGGCCGCCGGTGCCGCCCTCGTTGACTACGGCGAACAGGCCGTTGGTCACCTTCTGGACGTTGGCAGCCTGCAGCTCCCAGATGCGCGGGTTCGAATCGTGCTGGGCCTTCACC
>JBOGMR010000360.1:0-2964 GCA_050746825.1 Bryobacteraceae bacterium
TGGTTGGCGAGCGAGCTGGTAGTTTGCGCCGACTGGTTGACGCTGCCGATGATGCGTCGCAACTCGGCGATCATGTAGTTGAATGAGTCGGCGATGGCGCCGGTGACGTCCACGGTCACCTCGGCGCGAGCCGTCAGGTCGCCCTGAGCCACGCCGCTGACTTCATCGAGCAGCTTTCGGATGCTGGCTTGAATCCGGTCCCGCTCTTCCGGGGACTCGAGGAACGCCACGCTGCGAAGCGCCACCAGTCCCACCAGGCAGCCGAGACCGAACGGGAGCAATGCGATCGCGAGCACAATCGGGTCGGATATCCGTCCCGCAGCGTAGGCCCACACCAGCACGGCCACCGGAACCGACATCAGAAGCATCGTAACCATCCACTTCTGCGCATTCTTCATGTCTGCCTACTGACCTCCAAAAACGTTGGATTTGGCTCCTACGCCGCGGCGCGGCAGAGCCTGGAAAAGCTTCCCGATGTGAATCAGCGCGATGCCTTCCCCTCCGAGCTCGATCACGCCGGATATGACGTCCGCCACCGGATCCTCCACAGGCCCCGCGGGCGGCTGCGCACTACCGGCAGGCGCCCGGCCGATTCCACCGATCGCATCGACGATGAGGGCGGCGTGCTGACTGTCCTCGCCGACGCGGACCAACAGCATCCTGCCGTGCGCGGCGGTCGCGGGTGGGTCAAGACCAAGCATCGATCTGAGATCGAAAACCACCACGATCTCTCCGCGGAGATTCGATACACCGCGAACGTAGCTCGGAACTCTGGGCAGACGCGTGATGGCAGGGACTCTGCCCGTTTCGACCACATCATCGAGCGGCAGGGCATAACGCGCGCCGTCGAGCGAAAAGAGCACGCATTGGTCGAGCTTTCCCTCCCGGTCCGGGTGCGGCGTCGACGGAAGCGGCGTCCTGGCTACATCGCGATCGATACCGGCGATGAGAGCATCCAGTTGGTGGCCGGCATCAGGACCAACGTCCGGGTCAAGCCCGGTTGCTCCCTCCGCCGGCGCCGGGCCAGGTGACGAGGCAGTCAGCTCCGGCCGGTAATCCGGGGAAGTCTGGGGTGCTTCCTCAACCGCCGCTGCCTGGAGTTCGCCCTCCAGCGCTGTTTCGAACGCAGGCGGCTCGAGAAACCCTGTTTGCGCGTCGCCGCCCCATGCCCAACCCGGCGCAACCGAAGGCCGGCTGGCTAAGCTCGGGTCAGGGACTAATTCCACCAATTCTGTTCCGGAACCGTTTTCCGGAGGCGCGGCCCTGGCCGATTCGACGCCGGCTGATTCGAGTGCAGACGAGTCGCCGGTTGGAGCGGCGGTCTTCTCCAGCAACTCGCGCATCAGGCCCGAGAGAAACGCCGGCCGGGACGGCGCTGGTCTGGAATCTGTGTTCTCGTCGGACACGGCTGTATCTCCGGCTATCGGGTCAAATGCGCTTTTACCTTGGCGAGGAGCTGCTGCGCCGAAAACGGCTTCGCCAGATACTCGTCGGCTCCTTGCTTCAGGCCCCAAAAACGATCGGTCTCCTGATTCTTGGTGCTGAGAAGAATCACCCGCGTGGTCTGACTTTGAGTTGTTCTCTTAATTTCACGGCACACCTCGAATCCACTCACCTTCGGTAGCACAACGTCGAGCAGTACGAGGTCGGGATGATGCGCGGCGGTCTGCAGGAGAGCTTCCTCGCCGTCTTTGGCCTTGAGCAGCTTGTAACCCTTCCCTTCCAAGGCCTCCTGCATGAATTGCATGGCGCTCGGGCTGTCCTCCACCAGCAGAATCGTCTGGGCTGGCGTATCGGTTTCTACTTTCAGCAGATCACTCGACATATCTGTGAATTGAACTCAACAAAACGTGGGAATCGACGGGCTTGGAAATATACTCGGAGGCGCCGGCGAGCCGTCCTTTCACTTTGTCGAAGAAGCCGTCATAGCCGGACAGCATGATTACAGGCGTTCTTCTTGTCTCGGACCGGCTGCGCAGCGCCTTGCACACATCGTAACCGTCCATCATGGGCATTCCGACGTCCAGCAACACCAGATCGGGCTTTTCCTCCTCGGCACGCCGCAAGGCGTCCAGCCCGTTGGACGCCTCGATGGTGCGGAGGCCGGTCTTCCCGAGTGTGCGGGATATTAAAGTGCGAATTGTCGGGCTATCGTCCACAATGAGCACCAGTTTACGGTTCAGTAAACGTTGCAACTGGCTGCGCAGGGCCTCGTCGCCTGGATAGAATTCACATGCCGCCCGCAGGTGGGAAATGCCCTCGGAAGTGTTATGAAGATTGAGATACAAGACCGCAAGGTAGTAGTGAACGCTATACGCGTCCAGTCCGGAACCGGGATCGGTGCAGGACGCAATGCTGTGCCTGAGATAACACTCGTCGGCGCCCTCATTGGCCGCGATCGCATCCACGTCAAGCGCGAAATAAGCCCCGCACTGCGGACAGCGGTACGAATCCTTCGCCTCCGATTGCCTGCAGAACGGACAGGAATGCTCCTCCGGCGGGATTTCCCCACGGCACCGGTCAAGCCATGCACTCGCGATTTCGTTGCGGGGATTTACGCGGAGAACCTGCTCTAAGCAGGAAATTGCCTCCTCGACGCTTTCGGCGAGCGATGCTCTCCAAAGCCAGGCTGCTTCGTCATCGGGATCAGATTGACACTCGAGCAAAAGCAGGCGGCGCGCGGCCTTCTCGTTCCCCAATCGCGCCTCCGCAATCGCCCTGTCCAGTCTGGTCACAGCTTGACCGGTCAACCCTGCCCCCTCCCGCTGAGGCTAGAAGAAAAGCGCAGAACTTTGGCAATTGCATGCCCTCCGGAGAGTAAAGCTACCCTGAGTGCCAAATTGCTGCGATCATGCAGCATTCGAGCGTCAAGACACGTTCAATTTAGCGCAAAGTTACTCACCAACAGTCTAAAGGCGGGGAAGAGGCGAGCGAATTCAAGGGATAACTTAGACGGGATTACGT
>JBOGMR010000361.1:0-4849 GCA_050746825.1 Bryobacteraceae bacterium
GATCTACGATCCGTCGACGACCGCGGGCAACGTTCGACAGCCCTTCGCCGGCAACATTGTTCCGCAGAGCCGTTTCAGCCGCGTGTCGCGGAATCTGGTTCCGCTGATTCCGGACGCGAACGTGAACCGCCTGGCGAATAACTACAACTTCGTGAACGAGACGGTCTTCGACCGGCTGATCTGGAGCTTGAAGTTTGACCACTCGTTCACGGCGACGAATCGCGTGTCGTACTTTTTCTCCAACGAAGAACAGGTACAGGTGGACCTGGTGAACTTCCCGGGACCGATCAGCACCGGCCTCGAGAACGCACAGCGGCCGTTCAATCACCGCATCAACCACGACTTCATCATCCGGCCCAACCTCCTGATGCACACCACTGTGTCCTATTCCAAAACGCGCCAGGATTGGGATAACCCGTACCAGCAAGGGTTCGGTTCAAAGATCGGTCTCCCCGGGCTTCCCCCCGCGGCCGACGCGATGCCGCGCGTCCGCTTCCTGGGCGCCGCCGGACTCTCGCCCTACGGCGTGCAGGACGGCAAGGTCGCCAATGGGGCTCAGAACAACATTCAGTGGCACTTCGCACAGGGTTACTCGTGGCTGCGAGGCAAGCACGAATACAAGTTCGGCTGGGACGCGCGATGGTTCGAAACGCTGGGCATCGACAACGCGGGTTCGAACGGTCTCTACGTGTTCAACCGCGCGCAGACCGCGCTGCCGACCGCGCTGACTTCTTCGGGCCACGAATTCGCCAGCATGCTGCTCGGCGCGGTGGATCAGGCTTCGAACGTGGTGCTGCCCGTGCTCTTCGATCCGACGAAGTATCGCTATACGGCCGGCTACTTCCAGGACAACTGGCGCGTCAGTTCGAAGCTGACCGTCAATCTCGGCATCCGTTACGAAGTTCCGATCGGTTGGCACGTTCCCGCAGGCTACTCGCATGTCGACCTGTCGACCCCGAATCCGGGCGCGCCCGGCCGCACAGGCGCGCTGGTCTTTTCCGGAAATGGGCCGGGCCGCACCGGCCAGCTCCGCTTCTATCCGACCGACTACTCCAACATCGGACCTCGCTTGAGCGCCACGTATCTGCTGACTCCCAAGACCGTGGTACGCGCCGGCTGGTCGATTTACTATCAGGGGTTGTCGAGCGGCGGTTGCGGTTGCCGTCTCGGTTTCGGCGTGAGCAACGACTTGCAGAGCGATGGCTTGAATCAGGTGATCAATTGGGATAATGGCATTCCGGTCCGGCCCGGCTTCCTTCCTCCGCCGCTGCTCGATCCGACGCTCGGCAATTTCCAGAATGTCGACCACCAGGGTCCCAAGGCCGGACAAGCCGGCCGGATCTACAACTGGAGCGCCAGCGTCCAGCACGAGATCAAGAATTTCCTGATCGATGTCGGGTATCAGGGAAACCGTGCGAAGCGACTCAATTCGACGATCGACCTGAACCAGTTGCCGGCTGGCTTGTTGAGCCTCGGCTCGACCCTGCAAGCCGGCATCACGTCCGCGGCGGCGCAGGCAGCGAACATTCGCGCGCCCTTCGAGGGCTTCGGCAATCGCACTGTGTCCCAGGCGCGACGGCCATTTCCACAATTCCTCTCGATAAACAGCCGCTTTGCGGGTGTGGGTCAGAGCTGGTACGACGCGCTCCAGGCCAAAGTGGAACGCCGCTTTGGTTCCTGGCAGTTGCTTACGGCCTACACGTGGTCGAAGAGCCTCGGCTTCGGCCACTTCCGCCAGGTCTTCGGCCAAGGGGGAGCCGCCGCTCCGCAGGATTACTACAATTTTGCGGAAGCCAAGAGCTTCATGCCTTTCGATCAGCCGCACGTACTGAATATTCTGAACTCGTATGACGTGCCGGTTGGCAAGGGGAAGAAATATCTGGCGGCCACGCCTAAGATTGTCAACGTGTTTGTCTCGGGCTGGACGATCGCCGGCGCGCAGCGCTACTACTCGGGCAATCTGATTCAGCTCAGCACGCCAGGCAATCCGCTTGGCAACGGCGTACTGTTTGCGCCGCAGACAAAGGCCAATCTTGGATCCGGACCGATCCGGACCGGCATCGGCCGGACGACGCTCGATCCGAACAATCCTACGACGCGCTGGTTCAACCCGGCTGCTTTCGCCGCCGCGGCTCCGTTTACACTCGGTACGGCGGCGTCCTTCCACGATGATTTCCGTCAGCCGCCGATTTTCATCGAGAATCTCTCGATCGTGAAGCGGACGAAGCTCTGGGAGAATGAGCGCAATCCGATCGTGCTGACGTACCGCGCCGACGCATTCAACCTGTTCAACCGGACGAATTTCGGCGGAGTAGTGGGCACGGTTGGCAACGCGAATTTCGGCCGGCCGACGGCTCCTCAGCAGAACCCACGGTTCATTACCATGGGCTTGCGGCTCGAGTTTTGAGAGAACTGCCTTCGCCTGACCACACGCGCAGGACTGAGGCCGCCGGCTGCTGTAACCGGTGGCGAAGCGACGGAACTAATTCGCCAGCGGCGGCCCGCCGGGAACGACGATCGAACCGCGGTTGGATGGGTACGTGTACCGCTTGGCCGTAAACTTGGCGTTGAGATACTCCCCCATATAAACCGGCCCCGAAATGGTATCGCCGGAAAGCGAACCCACGAAGGTGAAGGTAATCGAATCGCCAGGCACACGTTCAGTGCTCTGCAGCTTGATCTGATTCCCCTCGATGGCGCCGAATACGTCTCGCACCGAAAAATCTCCCTTGTGCGAGCCTTGAAGCCGGTTGCCGTCCTGTTCAAGCATCAACGTATGCCGGCTCTTGCTGCTGAAGAACTCGAGGCTCACGTCCCAACGGCCACTGAGGTTGGCGCCCGGAGCGGCGGGTGCCGGTTTGGGGCTGCGCTTTTGAGACAGCACGCCGAATAGCCGGTCGGCCACGATCTTGTCGTCACCGGGCTGCATCATCCAGGCTGTGATGCTGATCGAAGTGGAACCGGGATCGGGCGCTGCGCCGCCGCGGCCACCGCCACCGCCGGCGCCGAGAGCAATCCTGGGCTTGTTTCGAGCCACTTCTTCGGCCACCTCTTCCCCGGTGATGTGCAGCTTCGCTGGGTCCCACGAAATACTGAGCGAAGGGCTGCGGTTGGAGAGGCCGTTTGGCTCACGGACACTCGTCTTCACGCCATCGATTTGCGAAACACGCTTGGAGACTGTGTCGAGATAGGAGAGCCACTTGTTCCACTCGGCTTTGTGATCGCGTTTCACCCAGGCCTCGACGGCTGCCAGCATGCCCAGGGTCTCTTCGCGGCCGACTTTGTTGTCGCGGCCCGGCCCGTGGTGTGGAGAGCTAGCCTGCCACGCCGACATGAGGATGTCTTTGCGGCCAAGCAGCAGCCCGGCGCACTGCGGCCCGCAGATGGCTTTTCCGCCGCTGTAGGCGACCACCGTTGCGCCACGCTCGAGGTGGACATTGGGAATCGTGAGCACCTCGGCCGCCGCATCAACCAGGATCGGAATGTCTTTCGGTTTCGCGATTCTGGCAATGTTTTCGAGCGAAAGCGGATTGGAGGAAGACGGGCCGCCGGCCGAGAGGTAGATCATCGCCGTCCGCGAACTCAACGCGCGATCGAGTTCTTCGGCGGTCTCTACCATAATGATCTTCACCCCGATGTTGCGTATCGCATGATCGTACGCGCTGCGCGAAGATCGCGGGATCACCACCTCGGTCTTGTCCAACCCCGTCAAATCGGGAATGCGCAACAGCTTCTCCGGATTGCCACCGGCCACGCAGGCAGCGGTCACGTGCTTCAGACCGGCGGCGCAACCGGCCGAAACCATTCCCCATTCGGCGCCTGTCAACTCCGCCAGCCGGCGGCCAACACCGTCCGCCAACTCATCCAGTTGCACATATTGCTGCGCGGCGGCATCCATCGCGGCGCGGACCTCGGGCAGCTCGATGGAGGCGCCGATGATCGTAAACGTGCCGCGGCAATTGATCACCGGTTCAACGCCGATGGATTGGTAGATCTCCCGTCCAGTCCGAAGCGGACCGGCGGCAGCCACGACCTGCGAGCCACCCAACAGGACGGGCAGTGCGAGCACGTTTCCGATTTGAAGCAGCTCCCTACGGGTTGCGCCGCCTGACATTTCCGGGTCAACTTGTTCGGGCAGTTTCCTTGATTCCGGCAGTTTCTCGGACATGATTCCCTCATTCCTTGCGGGACCACGACGGGCCGCAAGCTCTCGTATGCAGTTTACACCTGTCACTGCACCTCTGAAGACCGTAGCGTCCGCCCGGGTTAGAGCTCTCGGGTCACCGTGAGGGGTTCGCCGATGCTCGAATCGGGTTAACGGTGGTCCCGGTTTTCGTAAACGCAAACCGGAGTAGCCATTCACTTTCTACGTCCCGGCCGTCCACCTTCGGCGCCTGAAACCTCCAGCGCTTCGCAGCCTGCAGGGCCAGATCCGCAAAGTACCTGCTCGTTCCGGACGAATCGAGAGCGGCGTGTACAACGCTGCCGGCGGGACCGGCGCGCAGCCTCACTCTGACCCGCACCGTGCCGCGAATGCTGTTTCTCGCTTTTGGCGGCACCTGCGGTAACACTCGCTCAAGAACCTCCCCGGGAGCACTGACCGAAGCCAGCGGCCTCAGCGCCGGCGGGGATTCGGGAGCTTGCGTGGCGCGCGCCGGTGGTTGCGGTTGAACATCTGGAGAATCCTGGGTACGGTTGACGAGCCTGGGTCCAAGCACCACAGCGGCGAGCGCAAGGCTTACACCTGCTGCCATCAAATAACGCTTGGGGAACCGCTGTGGCGTTTCCGTTACCTGCATCCCGGCGGACTCGGACCAGAGATCCTGGATCTGCGTCTTCATGCCGGCAG
>JBOGMR010000362.1:0-8487 GCA_050746825.1 Bryobacteraceae bacterium
GTAGGTGTGGAGGCCGAGTCCGTTATCCTTGAGCTCGATCACCAGCTCGACGCCGCCGTTCTTTTCGCGCGCCGAGAAGACCATCAGCGCGTGATCGTAGCGGGCGAGCTCCGCGCTCACTTTTTCGAGATGCGTCACGGTTTTATGCTAGCTTGAAACCGGAAGCCGTGTCTTTACCTCCCGCCATACCTCCCGCCATACCTCAAGCTATGCCGGAAACCATTCGCGTGAAGCTGAGCTCGGAAACCGCCGAGAGCATCTCCATCACGCCGGTGGTGGTGCGCGAGATGCCTACACGCGAGTTGGTCGAGCATATGCTCGGCATCACCGGCAAGGATGAAGCGCGCGTGGCCGGCCTGCTGCGGCGCGGCACGCTCGTGAGCGGCGCGTCGCGCTTCCGATGGACGGGCTGGGAAGCGGCGCCGGAAAGCGTGCGGGCGATGCTGGCGACATTCCCGGACGCCGAACCGGGCCGGCTGTTCGCGGCCGAGCGGTGCGTCCGCGCGGTCCTGCGAGACGGAATGGGACGGCGCCTCGAACTCCCGCGCGAGGTGGCCGCGAAGCGCCCGCTTCTCCGCCGGACAAGCTTTTGGGATGTGCTCATGAGAGTGGCGGCCGAGTCATCGCCGCGGTACGTCGAGTATTCCTACCGCGAGCGCGCCGACTGCTTCGCCCTCGGTTTCTCCGCCGGGAACCTCGCCCGGCTCCGTGAAGGCGCGCGCCTGATCACGTACACGACGCTGCGGTTTCAGATCAGAACGGCGGGCGTTGAATCCGGGGAGCTGTTCGTGGTTCGTTGACGCTACACCACCTTCCGCTTCCGCAGCTCATCCACCGTCACCGCCAGAATGATCACCCCGCCGATGATGGCCTGCTGCAAATACGGCGACACGCCCAGCAGGTCGCTGCCATTCGACAGCAGCCCCATGATCAGCGCGCCGATCAACGTACCGGCCACGCTGCCCTCGCCTCCATGCAGGCTTCCGCCGCCGATCACCACTGCCGCAATCGCCTGCAGCTCATAGCCTTGTCCCGCCGTCGGCTGCCCCGTCATCAGGCGCGATGCCTCAATCATGCCGGCCAGTCCCGTCAGCATCCCGCCCACGGCGTACACCGCCGTTGTGTGAAACGCAACCGGAATTCCGGCGTAAACCGCGGCGTCTGTGTTGCTGCCGATCGCGAACGCATAGCGGCCATGGCGAGTGTGCTCCAGCGTGACGTGGGTCATCGCGGCGCACGCCAGCAGGATCCACAGTACAAATGGAACACCGAGCACCGATCCTTCGCCCAGAAACGAAAACTCCTTCGGGATGCGATGCACGGGCAGACCATTCGAGATGATCAGCGTGAGACCGCGGATGATGCCGAGCGTGCCCAGCGTCACGATGAACGGCGCGATCTTGAGTTGCGTGGTCAATAAGCCATTCACCAGACCCCAGAACAATCCAGCCAGGATGCCCACCATGATGCCGGCCGGAATCGGCATGCCCTTTTCCATCGCCATCGTGCCGAGGAGCCCGCCCATGGCGAGAATCGCGCCGACCGACAGATCGATGCCGCCCGTGATGATGATCATCGTCATGCCGAGCGCCATGATGTTGATGACTGCGGTCTGGCGAACCACGCTCGACAGATTCGTGTTGGTCAGGAAGTGGGGCGAGGCGATCGAGAGGCCGGCGAACAGCAGAATGAGGCTCAGGAAAGGCAGCAACCGTTTGATCACTGCGTCACCGCCGGCGTCGCGACGGTCGCGTACCTCATCACTTGCTCCTGTGTGGCGCCACGCGGCAGCTCTCCGGTGATCCGGCCTTCGCGCATCACCAGGATGCGGTCCGCCACCTGCAACAGTTCAGGCAGCTCGGAGCTGACCATCAGGATTGCGGCGCCGGACCGGGCGAGCGAATCCATCAGCTCGAAAACCTCCGCCTTCGCGCCGACGTCGATGCCGCGCGTCGGCTCGTCGAACAGAAAGATGCGCGCGTGACGGAACAGCCACTTCGCGATAACGGCCTTCTGCTGGTTGCCGCCGCTCAGACGCCCGGCCAACTGCTTGCCCGACGAGGCCTTGATGCGCAGCTTCTTAATGTACTCCGCGGTGACCCTGGCTTCCTCGGCGGCCCGAACGAAACCGCCCGGACTGACGGCGCGTGCGTTGGCCATGATCACGTTGCTCGAGATCGGGAGGCGCAGCGCGAGTCCGGTCTTCTGGCGATCCTCGGTGATCAGCGCGATTCCCGCTGCCACGGCTTCGCGCGGTGAACGGAGGGGGACTTGTCTGCCGTCGATCACGACCCTGCCGTAGTCGGCCTTGTCAACGCCAAACAGCGCTCGACACAGCTCGGTTCGGCCGGCGCCGACCAGGCCGCCAAGTCCGACAATCTCCCCCGCGCGCAGAGTCAGGTTGATGCCGGTAAGCTTGCCGACGCGGGTGAGGTTCTCGACCCAGAGCACCTCCGGGCCGGGAGGCAGCGGCTCGCGATGGTAGATCGAAGATACCTCGCGGCCCACCATGTGCCGGATGATCTGATCGGTGGTGAGTCCGGCGAGCGGCGCGGTGTGCACGGTGCGGCCATCGCGCAGGATCGTGACGCGATCGCCCACGGTGCGCAATTCATCGAGCCGGTGAGTGATGTAGATCACCGCCATTCTGCGCTCTCGTAACTCTCTGACGATGCGGAATACTTCGCGCGTTTCGGCGCCCGACAGGGAGGAGGTCGGCTCGTCGAAGATGAGCAGGCTCGAACCGTGCTGGATCGCCCGGCAGATTTCGACGAGCTGCCTGCCGGCGGGGCTGAGGCTGTCGACGCGCTGGCTCGCCAGCAGCGGGAAGTGGTGTTCCTCGATGAGCCGCGCGGCCTTGGCGGTCATCTCGCGGCGGTTGATCCAGCCGGCCGCGCGCCGCGGCTCGCGTCCCAGGAAGATGTTTTCGGCGACCGAGAGGTGCGGAGCGAGCAGCGACTCCTGATGGACCATCGCGATGCCGCACGCCGCGGCGTCGGCGGGCCGCTCGAAACGCATCGGACGGCCGTTCCAGAGGATCTCGCCGGAGTCGGACTGATAGAGTCCCGCGAGAATCTTCATCAGCGTGGATTTGCCCGCGCCGTTCTCGCCGAGCAGAAGATGCACCTCGCCGGAGTCGACGGAGAGATTGCCGTCGCAGAGCGCAGTCACGCCGCCGAAGCGCTTCTGAATGGACTTCAGCTCGAGGAGCATCGCGAAAGGGCTAGTTTAGCGTATCCGGAGCGGCCTCTACCCGGTCACGCCGGCGTCGTCGCCCAAGTCCTCGGCGCGGTTCTCGAACTTGGTGAGGTGATGCAGGAACACGAGGTCGATCTTGCCGACGGGCCCGTTGCGCTGCTTGGCAATCAGCAATTCGGCCATGCCGCGCAGGTCCTCGCGATCGCGCTTGTAGACTTCCTCGCGGAAGATGAACGCGACCAGGTCGGCGTCCTGCTCGATCGATCCGGACTCGCGCAGATCGCTCAACTGCGGGCGGTGATCGCCCTGGCGGGTTTCGGGCGCGCGGCTGAGCTGCGACAGCACCAGCATGGGGACGTTCAGCTCCTTGGCGAGAAGCTTGAGGCCGCGCGAGAGGAAGCTCACCTCCTGGTTGCGATTCTCGAAGCGCCCGCGGCCGCTCATCAACTGGAGGTAGTCGACGATCACCAGGCCCAGCTTGCCTTCCGTCTGGAGACGGCGAAGCTTGGCGTGTATGTCCATCAGATTGGCGCCGGCGGTGTCGTCGATGTGGAGCGGCGCTTCGGCCAGCCCGGTGAGCGCCACCTGAAGCCGGCGCCGCTCCTCCGCGGTGAGGTATCCGGCGCGGAAGCGGTGGCTGTCGACTCGCGCGGTCGCGCAAAGCATGCGGGTCAGCAGCGACTCCTGCGACATTTCCAGCGAGAACACCGCCACGGGCTTCTGCAGCCTGGTTGCGACGTGCTGCCCGATGTTGAGCGCCAGCGCAGTCTTGCCCATGGACGGACGCGCGGCGAGGATGATCAGCTCGCCGCCGTGCAGACCGCTGGTCATTTCGTCGAGCCTGGCGAAACCGGTGCTGATACCCTTGATGCGCTTGCTCGGATCGAGGAAGGCGTTGATGCCGCCTTCGTAATTCTCGATGATCTGCGCCGGCGTGGACATGCCCGGCTTCACCTGCGAATCGCCGAGGCGAAGCAGCGTTTCCTCGGCGGAAGCCAGGATCTGCGAGGGATCCTCATCGCCCTTGAGGCACCGGTCCATCACGGTCTGCGCGGCGAAGATCATCTTGCGCAGGAGGCCGGCGTCTTTGAGGATGCGGATGTAGCTGTCGATGTTCGGGATCTGCGGCAGGCCGTCGTCGAGCGAAACCAGGTAGCTGACCCCGTCGCAGGCTTCGAGCTGGTTGTGGCGCATCAGCTCGTTGGCGACGGTGACGCGATCGATCCGCTCGTTCCGCTCGTGCAGGTCGCGCATCCGGAGGAAGATGCGGCGGTGCTTCTCGAGGGTGAAGTCTTCCGGATCGAGGACACCGGCGGCCTGGACGAAGAACGAATCGACGGCGAGGATCGACCCGAGCACGAAGCGCTCGGCGTCGACGTTCGCCGGCAAGCCCTTCTCGAGAACGGCTACCGATTGCGAAGGCATCAATTTAGGGACTCACCCACGGTACACCGGCCTCGCGCGGGCGGAACCGGAAAAATTTGCGTTCTGTTTTGATCGGGTTACGCTGTTGACAAAGCCGGGGCGAACCGCGCAAGGCTCCTCGACCGCTAAGCTGTTGCCGCACAACTGCTCGCGTTGCCGCGCGCGTCCTTTCCACAAAGCGTCCACAGGCTTTCCTTGCGGAAACAAAACCGCCTGATATTGTTTTACACGATTTGATGTTGTGGAGCAATTGGGGGGGGGAGCATGGATGCAAGTTAGAACTGGAACTTCAGGGTGAACAGGAAGGTGCGGCCGTCGTTGAGCGTGTTGGTGATGCGGGCGAAGCTGGGGGAGGTGAGGTCGAAGCCGGGTTCGGCGAACTGCGGGGTGTTGAGGAAGTTGATGGATTCGGCGCGGAAGGTGAGCTTCTGTTCGGCGTGCAGGGTCCAGGTGCGTGAGAGAGAAGCGTTGAGGTTGCGGATGCCGCCTTTGCGGAAGGTGTTGGAGCCGAGGTTGCCGCGGTCGTCGAGGGGGCCGATGAAGCGGAAGGCGGAGCGCGGCAGGAGCGCGACGGAGGTATCGGGATTGCTCAACGTGCGGCCGAGGATCGAGGGGTCGACCACATTCGGGCGGTCGCCGCTCGAGCCGTCGACGTTGCCGATGCCGGGGCCGTCGGAGCCGGAGACGACGGTGAAGGGAGTGCCGGTCTTGGCGAGGAAGACGGCGGCCAGGTCCCAACGGCCGAGCGGGAACGCGGGCGTGGTGTAGGCGAGCCGCAGCAGAAACGAGTGGGCCTGGTCGAAGTAGCTGGGGCCCTTGAGGTCGCGGCTCACGAGCGATTCCGACTGGTTTTGTCCCTGACGCGCATCGTCGCCCGCGGCGGTATTGATGTAGGCGCCGCCGAGGTCGAGCGCCTTGCTCCACCAGTAGGAAGCGTCGAGCGAAAGGCCGCGCCGCGCAGGCATCACGAGCGCCGCGCGAGCCGCGTCGAAGTACCCGCGCGAGCTGTTCGACACGCGCCGGACGTCGAAGTGCGCCGGGTCGGGGCGGCGCAGATTGATCGTCGCGGTGGTTTGGGGAATGCCGGCAACGGGGACGGCGCGGTTGGTGTGCCACATCATGAGCAGCTTGTGAGAGCGGCTGCCGGCGTAGCCGAGCTGCACCTTCGAGGTACCCCAGGCCGGCGTCTCCCAACTGAAGTTGTACTGGTGCGAATACGGCGTGCGGAGATTGGAAGGGACTTCGAAGAGGGTGTGGCGCGCGCCGGGACCGAGGCCGGAGCCGCGCAACGGATCGACGAGGCCGGGCGCCTGGACTTCGACTTTCAGAAACGAAGGCGGGACCCAGCGGAGCTGCTGGAAAGTCACCGGAAAAATTTCACCGAAGTGCGTTCCGTAGGCGCCGCGGAGCACGCCCCAGCGCGCGGGCAGCCGGTAGGCGAATCCGAAGCGGGGGGCGAGGTTGTTGCAGTCGCAATCGAACGGAACTTCGGTGAGGGCATTCACTTCGTAAGGACCCAGTGCGGGCTGGAAGCGCACGCCGTAGTTCACGGTGAGATGGGACGATACCTTCCACTGATCGCCGGCGAAGAACTGGTGCTCCCAGCTTCGGAAGCCGCGATCGAGCGGGCCGATGCCGGTGCTGAAGCGGCTGGGAATTCCCATCAGAAAGTTGGTGAGCGCGTCGCGGCCGAAGTCGTTGCGGAAAAAAATCACACCGCGACTGCTGCTGGTCTCGCGCCCGTTGAATTGAACGCGCGCGACGTCCCAACCGGCGGTCCAGGCGTGATCGCCGCTGGACAAGCGCCACGTAACGGCCTGCCGGTAGGCATTGCGGACGCGATCGATGGGGATGCCGGAGCCGGGGCCGAGTTTTTCAATCGTCGCGCCGATGGTGACTGAGGGACCGGCCGCGTTGGGCTCGCTGGCGAGCAGTGAGTGCACGCGATCGAAGCCGGTCGAGATTTCGAGATTGCTCGCCGGGCTCAGCACTCTGCTCCAGGTGATGCGGGCGGTGTGTGAGCGTGTCGCGGTGTCGGGATTCTGTCCGGCGACCAGTTGGAAGGCATCGACCTGCTGCGCGGTGATCTGGTAACGAAACGACAAGCGATCCCGATCGCCAAGAAGCTGATCGAGCCGGCCGGCGGCGTTGTGGGTGTCGATCGACTGCGGCGCGTTGAGGTTCAGGGCGCGTTCATTCACGTCGGGCCGATTCGGACCGATGAGCGGATAGGCGCCGAGAAAGCGCTCGACGATGCGGCGCAAGGCCGGGTCGGAGGTAAGCGGCGTGCGCTCGTCGAGCCGCGGCACAAGAATGTTGCCATTGACGCTGCCACGAAGTTTTTCCTGGCCGCCGTCGAGCGCGAGAAAAGCGCCGCGCCAGACAGTGGCGCCGAAGGTGAAGCCGTAGCGGTTCTCGCGGGCGGGTTGGACCGAGCCGGCCTGAAAGAACGAACGCGCGCTGAAGACGCTGTTGTTGTGGGTGGCGTGCAGGCCGCCATGCACCAACGACCGCTTGGGCGCGGCGACGTGCAGGGGGCTCGGCGGCTGATTGCCGAATTCGACGCCGAAGTAATTGCGGTCGGGACGGAACTCCTCGACGATGGTCGCCGTAGTGCCCATGCGGCCGCTGAGCTCCCTGAGCGCGTTGTTGTCGATCGGATTGAACTGGACGTTTTCGTTGCGCCGGCTTTCACCGGAAGCGGAATCCGTTTTACCGAGCAGGTTCAGTTCAGTTCGGGCGGTGGAATTCTCCTGGGCAGCGGGTCCGGGCGGCGCCGGAACGGGCTCCGGCGCGTTGGCGGCGGCCTGAGCGAGCAGCATGAAAATCGCGAGACTCATGCAGCCTGCCGGGCAAAGCGTGTCGAAGGCATTGAAGAATTCCGGGCGGTACTGAAGATTATAGCGTTCCCGGGAGCGCCGTTCCGAATTGCGGCCGCGACGTTGCGCGGGTCGACGACGCCGGGCCCGGCTCGCGTGTACCTTTCGACGAAGCGCATCCTTCTTATTGCTCGCTGAGGAGAGGGACGAGCGGGGAGGCGGCCGTCATCGGCCACGGTCCGGGAGAGCGTGGGGCAGCCGTCGACGGATGGGGAGCTCGCCTGGCAGAGCGGCCTCACGCTGCGTTCGGACCTTAGGAGGCGTCCGTTTTTGGGATTGGGTTCGATTGGCATTTTTTTTGTTTTTGCGCCTAAGTCACTGCCGATACGTGCGTTACTTCCCGTCCAGACGATAGCAGACGACGAGCTCAATCCGAACCATGGGCGGAGATTTTGGCCGTAAGAAGTTGAATCGGAAGGAAATTGAGTTTGGGTTACCTGGTGATTGCATAAGGTTGCATCGCCTCGCGGGCGCCCGGCGGCGCTGGAGCCGCTTGTAGAATGTCCTCATGACTCAGGCAACCCATCGGCTACAGATCCAGACGCGCGGGCAGGGGCTGCACGAATTCACGCCGGATGTCGCTGCGTGGGTGCGCCAGACAGGGATGCGGACGGGGTTGCTGACGCTGTTCATCCAGCACACGTCGGCGTCGCTGACGATCCAGGAGAACGCGGATCCGGACGTGACGCACGACCTGGCCACGCATTTTGCGCGGCTGGTCCCGGAGGACAATAAGCTGTACCGGCACACGATCGAGGGACCCGACGACATGCCGGCGCACATCCGGGCGGCGCTGACGGACGTGCAGCTCTCGATTCCGGTGATCGACGGGCGTCCTGTGCTGGGAACATGGCAGGGCATTTATGTTTTTGAGCACCGGCGCGCGCCGCATCGCCGCAGCGTGGTTCTGCACCTGGTCGGGGAATAGGAAGCCTCGCGGCAAAAACCGCTCCACCACGGTCGCGGCTCTGTACGTGTTCATCCT